>JAFLBZ010000016.1 GCA_017303715.1 Rhodothermia bacterium
CACCCGGCGTATGTTTTGCCAATACGGTGGTAATTGCTGCGGTCAGCGTCGTTTTACCGTGGTCAACGTGCCCAATCGTTCCGACGTTTACGTGGGGCTTAGTACGTTCAAATTTCTCTTTTGCCATAGCTGGAAATCTTTTAGAGCATGTAGATTATGTTCATTAACACACAAAAGGTATAGCAAGAAGACTTCCTGCTATACCTATGAGCCACCTCTGGGAATCGAACCCAGGACCCCTTCCTTACCATGGAAGTGCTCTACCGCTGAGCTAAGGCGGCTTAAACGATGAGCGGAAGACGGGATTCGAACCCGCGACATTCAGCTTGGAAGGCTGACGCTCTACCAACTGAGCTACTTCCGCTTAATAACAACTGTTTAAATGCACTATTGTGCAGGTGGGCGGAGAAGGATTCGAACCTCCGAAAGCTTAGCTAGCAGATTTACAGTCTGCCCCCGTTGGCCACTTGGGTATCCGCCCTAATAAAAAGAACACCTTTATATTGAGGTGAGCTGGCAATCGGACTCGAACCGATGACCTGCTGATTACAAATCAGCTGCTCTACCAACTGAGCTATGCCAGCATTTTTCAAAGGACTTTAAGATAAAACTCCAACAGACCCAATGTCAACCCTTTTCAACACTTTTTCCATTGTTTCACATTTCAACCATATTCCAAACGTGGGGGGCAAAACACATCTATAAATTTGCACGCAGAATGAGCATAACCACCATGTTTAGTATTAGACGGTATGACCACCATATCACCAGGCGTCATCTCCATCTCTTCTTCGCCCAACCTAAAGCGAAAAGCGCCTTCAACACAAATACCGATTTGCTCATGTTCGTGTGTGTGGAGAGGGACTTCGGCGAGGGCTTCAATCTCCCAAGAAACCAAAGACATGCGGTCACCGTGTACGATTTTTCCGTCATAACCAGAAAATGGATTGATGGACGTTTGGTTGTTTTTCGGGTAAAAAGGCATACGATTATCCGAATTTGTGCAAAGGTATCTAAACAATATCAGGGAAGGGTAGTACCCCATAGAGGTGACAAGAACTGAGTACTACCCCTTCCGCCGATATGACCAATTGATATATATATATCAAAAACTTTTGTGGCTCAGACTCAAAAAGTTATGAAGGACAACTAAATCATTTTTTTTTAAAAATACAATACAATAACACAAAAATCAATCAAAATAATGACAAGGTTTAATAATTAATGTAAGGTGAGAACGGATTGGTAGATCAGTGTACCGAGATGGTCTGCGATTTTTTGATTACCGGCAGGCATTAATTGTGTAAAGAATGTAAAGACTAATTTTTCTTGTGGATCAATGGCATAGATAGGGTAATAAGCGCTGCCCCATCCATAAGCATTTGCGGTTCCTATTCTGTTGCCGCTGCCGGCTTGTTCATTCACCCAGAAGCCAAGCCCAAAACCTTGTTTACGTCCCCATCCAATTTTGCTGTAAAAATCTCCCACTTGATTGGTTCGCATCATTTCCACAGATTTTGGAGACAACAATTGTACACCATCCAGTGAACCATTGTTGAGCAGCATGGAAATGAAGCGGGCATAGTCGTGTGCTGTAGAGAGCAATCCCGCACCACCGGAAAGACACCGCTTCGGGCCATTCAGGTACTGGCTACTTGCATTATCCTCGACAATTCGGAGGCCGTCATCGAACAGACCATAAACGGGTGCAAATCTTCTGGCCTTCTCTTGCGACAACCAAAACCCGCTATCTTTCATCTTGAGTGGCTGAAAAATTTTTGTTTCAAAAAAGTGGTCTAAGGACATACCAGATGCAATTTCGACGACGCGCCCTAAAACATCGGTGGAGTAGCCATAAACCCACGACTCTCCGGGTTGCGCCTCTAAAGGCAAAACGGCCATTCTTTCCACCACATCTCCAATTTTTTCTTTTCGATCTGCAAAAAACCAACCTGTAATTCCGGCGGCTTGCCAAGCCTCTGTACCCACTCCCCACCCATATCCCAAACCGGACGTATGGGTAAGCAGTTGAATAAGCGTAATGGGACGATTTGCGGGCTTGGTCAAGTACTTTTCTGTAGCATTTTTGTCAGGATTTGGATAGGCCACCTTCATTTCTTTAAAGGCTGGTATGAACTTATGTAGGGGGTCGTTAAGGTCTAATTTCCCCTCCTCGTTCAGAATCATGATCGCAACCGTTGTTATGGCTTTGCTCATCGAAGCGATTCTAAAGATGGTATCTTCACGCATGGGTATTTTTGCGGTCTTATCGGCCATGCCATATGCTTTATGCCGTACCGTTTTCCCATCCCGTGCTACAAATAATACCGCACCCGCCAAGCGATTGTCCGCTATCTCTTTAAGAATCAAGCTATCCACTCTGGTCAACCGTTGCGCATCCATCCCCACTGATTCTGGGCTAACCGCATTGAAAGGAATTACGTCACCGGCTTTCGCTGAAGTTGTAACGGACGTTTTCTTTTGGTTCTTTACCGAGGGGCTTTGCGCGTCTGCTACACCAAAACCAATAAACAGAAGCAAAAGCAATAAAATGCGTGTGTACATACTTTTAATGCTTGATCAGTGATCAATTTATATATGGTTAAATCAATCCACGAGCTTTTAACTCAAGGTATTTATTAATGGTCGCAACGGATAAATTTTGGGGCGGCGTAAGGATCGTATGAATGCCATACCGATTCAGTTCACGTACAATTTCTCGTTTTTCGAACCGCACTTTCTCGGCAATGGTTTGTATGTAGATTTGTTCTACCTTTTGTGTCAAAGTTGTGGTGAGCGCGGTTAACTCGGTGTTTTCAAAAAAGATAACCACCACCAAATGTCTTTTGGCAAGGAGTTGTAGGTGCTTTAGCCGCCGCTTCATACCGGAGGCAGACTCAAAATTGGTATAGACCAAGAAGAGGCTTCTCTGGTGGATATGGTTCCGGGTATAGGTGTATAGCTTTTCAAAGTCGGACTCTTTAAAATCGGTTGTAAGTCTATACAATACATCCATAATCCGTTGAAGGTGCATTTTTTTGCGCTCTGCCGGAAGGATAAAGGGCTTCTCGTCGGAAAAGCAGACCAAGCCCGCTTTGTCTTGTTTGAGCATTGCGATATTAGAAATGACCAAACTTGTATTGATGGCATAATCCAGCAAGCTCATACACTCGAATGGCATCTCCATTGTCCGCCCAAGATCTATCACACTAAACACTTGTTGTGCCTTTTCTTCCTCGTATTGGTTGACCATCAGGTCTGCACGTCGGGCGGTTGCTCGCCAATTTACGGTTCTCGGCTCGTCTCCGGGGACATAGGCACGGATTTGCTCAAAGTTCGTTGCACGTCCGATTTTACGGATGCGTTTAACGCCAGCCTCGGTCAGATGGTTTGAAATGGCGTAAAGCTCGAAATGACGCATCTGCAAAAAGGCGGGATAAACTGCTACGGAAGCCGCTTCTCCGATGCAGAACTTGCGTTGGACCAAGCCAAGTTGAGAACTTGCGAACACATTTAGGACGCCAAATTCGTAACTCCCGCGTCGGAATGGTCTAAGTTGGTATGACCAGTTTTTTTCTTCACCACCAGATAGGGAAAAGCGGTGTAGAAAGTTTCTTTCCTGAAATTGAATGGGGATTTCGTCTATAACTTCGAGGGTGGTTGTAAAAGCATAACCATTTCTTACGCACAGCAGCACCGTATTCAGGTCGCCATTCGAGAAGCGGGCGGGCAGGATCCGTACACCAGAGATGGCGTCTTTATTGGCGTATAGCAGAACCAACTCAAAGAGAACTAAGCCCAATACAAATAGCAGAAAGACTTTACCCAACGCATTAAATAAGGGGAAAAAATGGCCCAAGATCAAAAGTGAAACTGAAAAGCCAACAGCCCAATACAGACGATAGGTAAAAAAGGTGTTACGAAGAATGTTCATACACCGATGGGATGCCAAGCTGTTTTAAATTCGATGAAGGGTAAAACGGTATAAAGAGATTGGTTTTCTTTATTGATCCATGATGTAGCGCCGTTGTCGTCATCGAAGTGGGTTCGTTTCATGTTTTGGGCGGCCCATTCGGTTGTTTTTTGCACCTCCGCCGGATCGAATCCGAAGCCCGTAATTGCATTAACATCCATATGATTGGCCAGTGGTGCGATCAACTCCGAGCGTTTTCCGGTTAAGATATTGACCACGCCATTTGGAACATCGCTCACGCCGATGACCTCTGCAAAATCCAATGCCGTGAGAGGGGAAAGGGTATCGGCAACCAACACAGCCGTATTTCCAGAGAGGATTACGGGCATTAGCACCGAAATCAATCCCGCCAATGGCGAAGAAGCTGGTGCAAAAACCGCCACCACGCCGGTTGGTTCGGGCGTGGTAAAGTTAAAAAACGGCGATGCAACTGGATTTACACTGCTCAGCACTTGGGCGTATTTATCTGCCCAACCAGCATACCAGAAGATCCGGTCAATGGCTGCATCAAGCTCGGCTTTGGCCTCTTTTGTGGACCAGCCCAGCCACGAAGTGAGCGTTTCCTCAAAGCCTTTCCGGCGTGTTTCGAGCATTTCGGCCATGCGGAACAAGATTTGGCTACGGTTAAATGCCGATCGTTTTGACCAGCCGGCTTGTGCTTTTCTGGCAGCAGAGACGGCATCACGCGCATCTTTTCGGGAGGCGTTTGGGTACGAAGCGATTAACTTCCCATCAGGATAGGTCTGGGGTTCTACATATCCACGTTCAGAGCGGACATAAGCGCCGTTAATATACATCTTATAGGTTTTGGGCACAGACAGTCGGGACATGATTGGTACGATTTTGATTGAACGTTGGAATATAGCCACATTCTTTATAGTTTCAAACCCTAAGAACATGCCCCAGTCCATTATCCAACATTATCCTTCATGCCCAATCAATCACATGCAAGAAATATTAAACGTTACCGCTGTTCAAACGGCGTTGCATTGGGAATCCCCAGCCGAGAACCGCAAAAAGCTTGCTGAAATTCTGGCGAGTAGCTCCACCCAATCGGATGTGGTTGTTTTACCCGAAATGTTTACGACGGGCTTTACCATGAATCCGCAGCCCTATGCCGAACAGACCGATGGCCCGACCTTGGCGTGGATGCAACATCAGGCACAACAATTACAAGCGGCCCTTACAGGCAGTTTTATCGTTTCTGAACAGAACCGCTATTTTAACCGCTTATTTTGGGTATTTCCGGATGGGCGGTTTGAAACTTATGACAAGCGGCATTTATTCAGGATGGCTGGTGAAGACGCCATTTATTCTGCCGGAAAAAAACAATTAATGGTCACTTGGAAGGGCTGGAAAATTCGCCCATTAATCTGTTATGATTTACGTTTTCCGGTTTGGAGTAGAAATATCGGAAACGCTTATGATCTTCTTATTTATGTAGCCAATTGGCCGCAAGCACGGTCTTCGGCTTGGCGTACCTTGCTATCCGCCCGTGCAATAGAAAACCTATCGTATGTTATTGGAATTAATAGAATTGGGGTGGATGGTTTAAGGATACCTTATAACGGAGATTCTTTAATTTTGGACTTCAAAGGCCAGGTTCTTTGGGACGGGCGCGACATCCACACAACCGTTACATATCCGCTTTCGATCCGTGAACTTTCTGCGTTCCGCCATAAATTTCCGGCATACTTAGATGCGGATCATTTTAACATTATCTCTTAATTCATTGGAATAAAATATTTTTAATAAATATGATTTTAGTACTTGATTTAAGACAATCGTTTTTTTACTTTCGAGTTGTTCCCACACATATTGTTCTTTCCCACTAATTCTTCTAACCAAAATGACCCAACAAACCAAAAGCATGCGGCTTATGTTCGTATGCGTGGGGTTCGTTGCAATCCTTATGCTGATTGTTTACTCGGCATAAGTTTTGTTCTCCGCACCCGAATTGTTTTGTCGTTTTGAAAGTTGTTCCTCTACCTCCCTCCTTTTTTCACAAACGAAAAGCCCCTTTAGTATTTGCCAAAGGGGCTTTACTTTTTTATGCGCTCTTGTAATACTTTATCCGCTCTTGTATGGTTATGCAGGCTTTGAGACGGTCAAATTTTGCACGCTATCAAGATCATGGTACGACATTAAGCCACGACGTTGTCAACTTTCTACCCTCAACCTTTACAGAGGCACAAATTGAAAGACCTCTTTATTCCTTTCACAACAATTCCTTAAAACCCAAAACGCAAGTTTGATTTAATCTTTTATCCATATCATGGCCGTTGTTGCTGGCAGTTGTATGTTTTGTATGCTCCCCCCTTTCAAGTTCGCATAGGTTCCTTTCAGACCCTTTACATAATCCACCTGTTGTCCATTGGCAATCAAGCGCCAATTTCCTTCTGGCAGCGTCTCTACGCGGATTGTATTACCTACCTCGGCGGTATTGATCAGTACCAAAACCTGATCTTGGACGGTATAACCGAGCAAGTAGGGGTTTTCCGGCTTTAGGAATTTGTAGTAATTTGGTGGTGGTACTTTTCCACCAAATCGGAAGATTTTTCCTTTCTCGCTGAGGCGGAATCGGGTTAGTCCTTCCCAATAGGCTTGCATACCTTTAAAGTCGCACTTACAATTTGGGTCGTCCTTTTGCGATTTTCCAACATTTTCCCAGACAAACAAATTGGGGACAAGGGCATTATACGTATCTCCACGACCTTTCAGATATATTTTCCCCATACGGGTTTCTTTAATTACCTGCCCACGCGAATCTGGCATAGCACCTTTACTCCGCATGAACTCGGTTCCGCCATGAACAACAATGGGGCCAAGCGAAGTAAAAAGCAAGGTAGCCGCAATTTTGAATGGTCCCTCATCCACCCCTTTCCGGCCATCCCAGTCTCTTGTGGCAAATTGGTCTGCCAGCGCCCAGTTGTCGTGGATGTCCAAATAATTTAGGCCGCGATTGGGGTCTCCTTCTTCAGGGAAACCATTGGTAAGGCTCAAGATGGCGCGATCTCTCTCCGTGGCATTTCCACCGGCAAAGCCCCGATCGGTATGCTTGTTGTTGGGGTCGGAGGTTGGACCTTTGAAAGCATTTCGGGCATCATCTTGAAAGTAGGTAATCGGCGAATCGGCTTTATACCAGTCCCAATCAGGATTTTTACGAAATTCTGGATCGTTTGGGCTAATCCATGGTTCGCCATAGATGATCCAATCTGGCCCCATGGCTTGCTTAATTTTGTAGAGCGATTGCTCGTCGGTCATGCCCGCCAAATCAATCCGAACACCATCAGCACCAAATTCTTCGCGAAACATTTTGCATTGGTCAATAAGCCAGCGTTGCACCATCGGACGGTTTTCAGACTTGGTTTCATTTCCATACCCGCCGATGTGCCGAAAGTCTTTGGTTCGGTAATAATAGAGCATGTCTATGCCATTGAAGTTCATCGCCCAATGGTTGCCCTCCATATTCTCGCCCGTATGATTGAACACAAAATCCACAATAACGGCCATATCTTTATTGTGGAAGGCTTGAACGAGGTCGCGGAATTGCTCGCGTTCGCTACCGGATTCTGTATTTTTCTGACGGTATTTGCTTTCGATGGCCATAAAGTGTGTGATCCTATATCCCCACTGATAATTTTCCTCGGAGACCCCTAAAGCCTTCATTACCGGATCATTTTGGAATGCTTCCTTCCAAACGGCATCTGGATAATGCAGGTATTCTTGCATGGGCATCAGGTGGACGGTATTTATCCCCGTTTTCACCAAATGATCAAAGCCAATGGGTGCGCCTTTGCTGTTTTTAAGACCGGGCTTAATCATGGCCGGAATGGTTCCTTTCAGCTCTTGGGAAACAGGCAGGAGCGTTGCAAAATCCTGCACATGCACCTCGTATGCAACAACATCTTCCATCTTCGGAATGCCCTTTTTGAGGGGCGAAGCGGGTTTTGTGGCTGGCCAAACGCGGCTTTTTCCAAAAGAGCCATCTTGTACACGCGAATAGGGGTCACTCACCAAATGATCGGACGGGAAGCCCGGCGTTTCCACGCCTTGTACCCAAAACATGTACCAAGTCCCCTTCAGGTTTCCGGGTTGTGTGGTTTCCCAGACACCGTTTTGGTCTTCCGACATGGGCACTTTGGCATACGGGACTTCGTCGGAGGAATTTCGATAGAGGTAGAGTGTTACGGCATCTGCTCTTGGGGCAAATAGACCGAAATACGTATTGCTTTCGTCGGGCTTAATGTTTGCGCCAAGTGGTTTATCGGAATATAAATCGCGCCACCAGCCTTCAAAGTCTGCCCAAGATTTTAGTTTTTGTCCGGGCAGATTTACATAATAGACTTTTTTGCGGTTCAGGTCTTCTGAAGGAATTAATAGCGCATCTTTTGCATTTAGGGGAAGTACTTCTCTAATGGGAATTAGGCGGCCTTTCACGTCCGTAAGTGCCCATTGGTGTGGGTCTAAAGGACGTTTGGTACCTTCGCCCTGCACGTTGACATAGATTGCACGGCTGTTTCTTAGTTCCGCTTTTAGGGTTGGTGGTGTAACGCCTTTCATAAAAATAAGGTTACCGCCCTCTGCATTTGGTGCGGCGGTAAATGGATCGAGCCATATACCCTTATTAATCCTAAATTTGAACGATGTACTGGGTGGAATGGTTTGCAAGTCGCGATTGACGACCGCGAGGTACCAAAGTTGCCCATTCTCATTTGTGGGTTTTAGCAACCACTTTGGATCGTCCATATTTTGATCCCAGCCTCGAAAAGCACCTGTGACCACCACTTTTTCGACGCTACTTTGCCCATAGCGGAGGGCGTCGAATACAAAATAGGTGGTATCATTTTGGTGCAAATATCCATTTTGCCGCACCTCTTCCGTGAAGTCTGGAAAAGTGTGTGTCTGTGCATCAACATTCATAAAGGAAAGAAAAACAAGGATGTAGGCGGCGGCTTTCGGGGTGGTGAGGAAATTGCGCGTCATAAAGCCGTTTGTTTAAAGGTGTAAGCGTTTACGCAAAATAATGTCTTCGGCGTTTTTTCGCTAAGGAAATGTTGTGAATGTCGCCAAAAAAAGGGCGGTTCTGAATTAAGTTCCGTCTGGAAAAGATTTCCTCCTCCTTACTTAACCAGTCCAATAGCAACCTTGATACGCCTTGCCATCCAAAAATCCGGACGACTAAGCGAAGACTCTTTAGCCTTGATCCGAGAATGTGGCATTGATTTGCCCGATACCAAAAATAAACTCCGGTGTGTAGCGCACAATTTTCCGGTAGAAATCCTCTTTTTGCGGGACGATGACATCCCCGGTTATGTAGCCGATGGAACCGCCGATCTTGGCATTGTGGGGCTGAATGTGGTAGCAGAAACCCAGAAATCGGTGGAAATTGCCGAGAAGTTAGGCTTTGGGAGTTGTCGTCTCTCCATCGCTGTTCCGAGAGCCTTTACATGGACGGGTTTAGAGAGCCTGAATGGGAAACGCATTGCGACCTCTTATCCGAATGTTTTGCGGCAGTTCTTGACCCAATCTGGTATCGAGGCCAGTATTCATGAAATCAGTGGCTCGGTAGAAATTGCCCCTGGAATTGACCTTGCAGATGCGATCTGCGACTTGGTGAGTTCAGGTGGAACGCTATTGAGCAATGGTTTGAAAGAAGTTCAGGCAATTTTACCTTCCGAGGCCGTCATCATCCGCCATCCAGCACTTTCGGCAGAAAAATTGGAGGTGTTGGAAAAACTCAAATTCCGCATCCGGTCAGTCCACCGTGCAAAGCATGTAAAATATATTCTTCTGAACGTTCCAAACGAGCAGGTTCCAGAGGTCATCAATTTGTTACCGGGCATGAAAAGCCCAACGGTTTTGCCCCTTGCCGTTTCCGGTTGGAGTTCGGTGCATTCCGTAATCCAAGAAGACCAATTTTGGGATGTGATAGAGGGCCTCAAATCCGCCGGGGCACAAGGCATTTTGGTGGTTCCGATCGAGAAAATGATTTTGTGATAGATGGCCTATTAAGACCAAGAACATACAACCAGCAGATAAAACGCTTGCTAACCTAACCTCATACCATGAGAATAGTTATAAATCCTCCTCCAACATCATGGCCTACCCTTTTGACAAGACCAGCTTTGGATATAAAAGTCATCACAGAAAAAGTCTCGCCTATTTTGGAAGCCGTTCGGCGGGAAGGTGATGCGGCATTAAGGGGGTTCACAGAGCAATTCGACGGGGTTGCACAACAAGATTTATTGGTACGGGAAGCCGAGTTTACCACCGCTATTCCGCAAGTCTCGCCCGAACTACAAGCCGCGATCCGAACGGCCCATGCCAATATTCGGGCTTTTCATGCAGCTCAATCCCAAAAAGTGCGTGAAATAGAGACCATGACGGGCGTGCGGTGTTGGCGCAAATCCTTGCCCATCGAAAAAGTGGGTTTGTACATTCCGGGTGGAACTGCACCCTTGTTTTCTACCTTGCTCATGCTGGGGATTCCGGCCAAATTAGCGGGTTGTAAAGAGATTGTATTGTGTACACCGCCTCAAAAAGACGGAAGCATACATCCAGCGATTCTATTTACCGCCCAACTTATTGGTATCCGTCAGGTGTATAAAGTGGGCGGAGCGCAAGCCATTGCTGCGATGGGATTTGGTACGGAAAGCATTCCAGCAGTTTATAAAATCTTAGGTCCGGGAAATGCTTATGTCACTGCTGCCAAACAGTTGATGCAACAAGAGGGGGTGGCGATAGACCTACCGGCAGGCCCATCGGAAGTCGCTGTTTTTGCGGATGATACATCGAATCCCATTTTTGTGGCGGCAGACCTCCTGTCGCAGGCAGAACACGGCGCAGACAGTCAAGTCTTGCTTGTTTCTACCTCGATGGACATGATCCAAAAAATCCAAACCGAGGTAGAAGCCCAACTTGGCGCACTACCCCGCCGCGAAATGGCCGCTGCATCCTTGGAAAATAGCCTGCTGATACAGGTTAATACGGAAACCGAAGCAATGGCCTTGCTCAATGCTTATGCCCCCGAACACCTCATCTTGGCAACAGATCGCTCGTATGCACTTGCGGAACACGTTGTCCATGCAGGTTCGGTGTTTTTGGGACATTGGACACCCGAATCGGTGGGCGACTACGCCTCTGGAACCAACCATACCCTCCCAACGAACGGCTATGCACGAATGTACGCCGGAGTTTCGTTAGACACCTTTGTGCGCAAAGTCACCTTCCAACACCTCACGCCGGAAGGCTTACAAAACATTGGAACAACGGTGGAGGTTATGGCCGCCGCCGAAGGCTTAGAAGCCCATAAATTGGCCGTTAGCCATCGTTTGAAGGCGCTCCCCACCATCCCAAAGGGTCACAGAACCGCCCTTGTTCAGCGCACAACCAATGAAACCGACATCCGCATTCATTTAAACTTGGATGGAACCGGGAAGGCAGACCTCCACACGGGATTGGGCTTTTTTGACCATATGTTGGAGCAGTTAGCAAGGCATGGCGGTTGCGACCTCTCGGTCTTGGTTCGCGGAGATTTGCATATAGACGAACACCATACCGTAGAAGACACCGGATTGGCACTTGGAACAGCGTTTTTGGAGGCATTGGGTGATAAACGCGGTATCGAACGTTATGGATTTTTATTACCGATGGACGAAGCGTTGGCACAAGTAGCCCTTGATTTTTCCGGAAGGCCATGGCTGGTTTGGGATGTTCTCTTTGCGCGAGAACGGGTGGGTGATGTCCCCACCGAGATGTGGCATCACTTCTTTAAATCGTTCTGCGATACCGCAAAATGCAACCTCAATATCCAAGCCCGTGGCGATAACGACCACCACCTTATCGAATCGGTTTTTAAGGCATTTGCCAAAGCCATCCGCATGGCCGTGCGTCGCGACCCTGCAAGGATGGACATTTTACCCAGCACAAAAGGTGTACTCTAAACCTTTATTTAAATTAAACTTACCTTGAAGATCGCTTTAATTAAATACAATGCAGGAAACATCGTCTCTGTCATCAATGCGTTGAACAGGTTGGGGGTAGAGCCGCTTTGGACGAACGATCCTGAAGAAATCCAATCGGCAGATCGCGTCATTTTTCCGGGAGTTGGTGAAGCCCGCGCCTCCATGCAATCCGTCCAAGAAAATGGGATAGATCGGCTTTTGCTAACCCTCAAACAACCGGTTTTGGGGATTTGTGTAGGGCTTCAGCTCATGTGCCGCCATTCCGAAGAAAACGACACGATGTGCTTGGGCATCTTTGATGTCTCTGTCCGGAAATTCCCGAATGTTTCCGAAAAAGTGCCGCAAAACGGCTGGAACAGCATTGAAAACCTGTCTTCACCGCTCTTTTCTGGCATCAAAGAAGGTGCATATGTCTATTATAACAACAGTTATTATGCCGAGGCAGATCCGCAGGCCATTGCCACCACCACCTATGTTTTGCCTTTTAGTGGCGCACTCCACCGCGATAATTTCTACGCAGTTCAGTTCCATCCCGAAAAAAGCGGCCATGTGGGCGGGATGATTTTGCAGAATTTTTTAAACCTCTAAACCAACGCCATGCAAATCATTCCAGCCATAGATCTCATTGGTGGCAAATGCGTTCGACTTACGCAAGGCGACTTTGCCCGCCAAAAAACCTACCACGACGATCCGCTTGAAGTAGCCAAAATGTTTGAAGATGCGGGCATCACCCGTTTGCATTTGGTGGATTTGGATGGCGCAAGACAAAAGCATATTGTTAACCATAAGATATTAGAAAATATAGTATTAAAGACTAAACTTATTGTGGATTTTGGTGGCGGGCTACAGTCCGAAGAAGACCTAAAAATTGCTTTTTCTTCCGGTGCAGCCATGATTACGGGCGGAAGCATCGCCATCCGGAACCGCGCTATGTTTCTTGAGTGGTTGTCTGAATATGGGCCGGAGAAAATCATCCTTGGCGCCGATGCTAAAGATGGAAACGTGGCCGTGAGTGGTTGGCAGGATGTGACCGCAGTGCCCGTTTTACCTTTTATTCAAAGCTACCTCCAAGAAGGCATACAGCAAGTAATTTGTACCGACATTGCCAAAGATGGCGCAATGACTGGGCCGTCGTTTGAACTCTACAACACCCTAACGACTGCTTGCAACGGGCTAAAACTGATTGCCAGTGGCGGTGTCACCACCCTCGAAGACCTCGAAAAACTACGAGAACAAGAGCTTCATGGCGCCATTATCGGAAAGGCGATTTATGAAGGAACTATCCAACTCCGCGACTTACAGCGGTTTTTTTGATTCTGAAAAACGGAAATTATGCTTACCAAACGCATTATCCCTTGTCTTGATGTAAAAGATGGGCGTACCGTCAAAGGGGTTAATTTCGTGGACTTGCGCGATGCCGGAGATGCCGTAGAATTGGCAGAAGCCTATGTGGAGCAAGGCGCGGACGAATTGGTTTTTTTAGACATTACCGCAACCCTTGAAAACAGAGGAACCTTGGTCTCGTTGGTGAAGCGCGTAGCAAAAGTACTCGACATTCCCTTTACCGTTGGTGGTGGGATAAATACCGCCGCAGATGCTTCCACGATGCTCTATGCCGGTGCAGACAAAGTATCGGTCAATTCCGCTGCCGTCCGAAATCCGGCCTTGGTCTCGGAAATCGCTCAACAGTTTGGTTCCCAATTTATTGTCGTGGCCATAGATGCCCGAAAATCTGGCGATGATTGGGTGGTTTATACCCATGGTGGCCGAACACCAACCCAGCGCCGTGCATTGGAATGGGCCAAAGAAGTCGCTTCGCGGGGCGCGGGAGAAATCCTCTTGACCTCTATGGATCATGACGGGACCAAAAACGGCTTTGCACTCGAATTGACAAGACTCCTTTCCACCAACTTAAACATTCCCGTCATTGCCTCGGGCGGAGCCGGAAAAAAGGAACATTTTACAGATGTATTCCGAGAAGGGGCTGCTGATGCTGCTTTGGCCGCCAGTATTTTCCACTTTGGCGAAATTCCCATTCCGGAACTCAAAGCCTTTCTTGCAGCAGCGGGCATTACCATGCGTCTATAAGTGCATTCAATTAACGTCAACCAGAAACAACATGTTTAATATAGAAAAAATAGATTTCGGAAAATCAGACGGTTTGGTTCCAGCCATCGTTCAAGACGCAACCACCCGCAAGGTTCTCATGCTCGGCTACATGAATCAAGAGGCCGTGCAAAAAACTTTAGACACGGGCTTGGTCACGTTTTTCAGTCGGAGCAAAAGCCGGCTTTGGACGAAAGGAGAAGCCTCTGGAAATGTGCTTAACCTCGTCGAAATACGTTTAGACTGCGACCAAGACACCTTACTCGTCACGGCAAAGCCCACTGGCCCTACTTGTCATACAGGGGAGGATACTTGCTGGGGCGAAGAAAATACTTCAGATAAATTATTGTTTTTACGACATTTAGAATCTATTATTCATCAACGCAAAACGGCTTCTGGCGCCACATCTTATACCGCTTCACTCTTTGAAAAAGGTATCAATAAAATTGCGCAGAAAGTGGGAGAAGAAGCCGTAGAATTGGTGATTGAGGCCAAAGACCACAACGACGACTTGTTTAGAGGTGAGGCCGCCGACCTGCTCTTCCATCTTTTGGTGCTGCTCGAAGCCAAAAACATTCCCTTAAACGACGTCCTTGCTGTTTTGGAAGCACGTCATAAATAAACCCGTCACAAATAAACCCTTAGCCACCACACCGATGATCCTACAAACCGTTACCCAAACCTCCTTCGAGACCCTCCGATTTGTTGCCAAAGGCCAAACGTTTTCAGAGAACCTACGCCCTTTAGACGATTTTCAGGCGGAGGAAGGAGAAATTCAACGTTTTTCGCAAAACAACGATAAAGGTTGGTGGTTGGGATTGGGCGAGGCTCCAAGCACGCACACCTTACGGCGTGTCGTGAGGCAATTTGTTCACGCCTACAAAACCAAAATCAGCACACTTGGCTTGATGCTTCCCGAGGGTACGTTATTGGATGAAAAAGGCGCAATCCAAGCCATTACCGAGGGGTTTCTTTTGGGACTTTACGATTTGGGGCACTGGAAATCCGACCCCAAAAAAGTACTTCTAACCCAAGCAGCCTTGGTGGTCTCGGATCTGGAAGCCGCAGAAGTGCCCTTCTCTTTGGGACAAATCTTGGCAGAAGCCACCATCGTAGGCATGTGCCTAATCAACGCACCGGCGAACCAACTTACCCCAAAAGACTTGGCGGATCAAGCCTGCTTCCTTGCCGAAAAAACCGGATTTTCGACCGAAGTTTATACCTTAGAAACCCTGAAACAAATGGGACTCGGCGGTATCGTGGCTGTAAATGCCGGAAGCCAACACGAGGCACATTTTATTCTGTGCCGATACGAGCCAGAAGCAGCCAAAACCACCATCGGGTTGGTGGGCAAGGGTGTTACGTTCGATACAGGCGGCATCAACCTGAAACCCAGCGAAAACATGTATATGATGAAGTGCGATATGGGCGGCGCTGCTGTTGTACTTTCCGCCATAAGTGCCATTGCTGCCGCCAAACTGCCCATCCGCGTCATCGCCGCCATCCCTGCAACCGAGAACAAAACGGGGGCAAATGCCACACTCCCCGGCGATGTGATTACTTTATACAATGGTAAAACCGTGGAAGTGGAAGACACAGACGCCGAAGGCCGCTTGATTCTTGCCGATGCACTCGCCTATCTAATGAAACACCACAAAACTGACTATCTACTTGATTTTGCAACCCTTACAGGCTCTTGTGTAATGGCTTTGGGGTATCATGCAGCGGGTTTATTTACCCCAAATGATCCCTTTGCCAACTTGCTTTCCGAAATCGGAGAGGCGTCTGGAGACCGCATCTGGCGCTTACCACTTTGGGACGTTTATGCGAAACAAATACAATCCGATATTGCAGACCTTAAGAACCTTGGTGGTCGTCCGGCTGGCGCCATTACCGCTGCAAAGTTTTTAGAAGCCTTTACCGATAAACATCCGGCATGGGCGCATGTGGATGTAGCTGGCGTGGTATATGGTGATGGCCCCTTCGGAAAAATGCGCCATGCAACTGGCTATGGAACGCGGCTTGTGTTTGAATTGGCACGTCATTTGGCCCAAGATTCGGAAAACCTGTAACCTTGAGCCTTATGAAAACCTTTCCTGAAAAACTGCAAGAAGCCCAATCCGCTTGCAATAGCCTTTTGTGCGTGGGATTAGACCCCGATCCGCATAAAATTCCACAACACCTTTTGGCGCGGTACGACGTTCCACAGGCCATATACCACTTTAATGCAGCCATTATTGAGGCTACACAAGCTTTTACAGCCGCTTTTAAACCCAACTTGGCCTTCTTTGAGGCATTGGGTGTACAAGGCTGGGCGGTTTTCAAAAAAACGTTGGATACCATACCGGCTGATAAATTGGTGATTGCAGACGCCAAACGCGGCGATATTGGCAATACAGCGCGTAAATATGCCGAGGCTTTTCTGGTACAATTCGATTGTGATGCCATCACCGTTTCCCCTTATATGGGTGCAGACTCGGTGTTACCATTTTTGGGATTTCCCGGAAAAGCCGCCTTTATTCTCGGACTCACCTCCAATCCGGGTGCGGATGATTTTGAGAAACAAACGCTTATTGACAAGGATCAAGAACACAAACCGCTTTATCTCGCTGTTGCCCAAAAGGTAAAACGCTGGCAAGATAAGATGCCCGGAACCGCTGGATTGGTGGTAGGGGCAACACAAGCAGTTGAGATGAGGGCTATCCGAGACGCAACACCAGAAATGCCTTTCCTGATTCCGGGTGTAGGTGTGCAAGGAGGCGACGTTCAGTTGGCCGTTGCTGCCGGAACGGCTAACGGCGGCTCGGTACTCATCAACGCCAGTCGAGGTATCTTATATGCTTCCTCCAAGCGTGACTTTGCCGAGGCCGCCGCCAAAGAAGCACAAAAATCGGCTAAGGCTATACCTTACGGCGCTTAATCCCACTCAAAAAGGTGCTTCGGAACCACCACACGGGTTCCACTTTCGTCTGTCACGGTCATCTTATATCCCGGACGAAGGCCGTACCCGCCAACATTACCTTGGTTATCAATTGCTAAAAGCCCAAGTTGCTGGCCTTTGTGTTCCGGCCACAACCGAATAATGCGCTCCAAGGCTTTTTTGCAGGCCATTTCCGGCGAGTTTCCTTGCCGCATAAACTCTATGATGCTATGGCTTCCACAGGCACGCACCACCATCTCGCCCAACCCTGTCGCACTTGCTGCACCCACTTCGTTATCCACATAAAGCCCCGCCCCGATGATTGGTGAATCGCCCACACGCCCTTTCATTTTCCATGCTGCTCCGCTGGTGGTACAAGCACCGGAGAGCTGCCCATTCTGGTCTAAGGCCACCATCCCAATGGTATCGTGGTTTTCCGGCGAAATGGGTTTATAATTCGAGGTCTTGAGCCACTCCCGCCACGCCTCTTCAGCTTTTGGGGTAAGCAAATTTTCTTTTTTAAACCCTTGGGCCAGTGCAAACTCCAAGGCTCCATCGCCCACCAGCATCCAATGCGGGGTTTTCTCCATCACCAAGCGTGCAATTTGAATGGGGTGCATGATATGTTGTAAATACGCCACCGCACCGCAGCGCCCTTTTTCATCCATGATGCACGCATCTAAGGTCACATTTCCATCCCGATCCGGAAAGCCACCATATCCCACACTGCTATCGTTGGGATCGGCCTCAGTAATCATCACGCCTTGTTCTACGGCATCTAAGGCGCTCCCGCCTTTAGAAAGAATTTCCCATGCACGGTTATTGGCCGGTTGGTTGTCCCAAGTGGAGAGGATAATCGGTTTTCTTTCGCCCTTGATCGGGCTTATGCTCGCCCCCAAAGGCTTACAAGCCGCAAATGAGGCAAGACCCAAGCCCGCCAATTTTTGAATAAAGGATCGTCTTTTTTCTATCATAGGAATTTTCAAGTTGTAAATGAAACAAAGTACTGAATATAAAATTCAATAAAACTCAATCTTTAAAATACGATATAGCAGCCACAATTCCGCTTCTAAACAAGAACAAAATCAAGCAAGAGGCTAAATCGCTAAACCTTTCCCACAAAACGATCTCCAAAAAAGGCAAATAGGCACGTTTGTTGCGCCTTTTTTTGCATCGTCTCTCAAACACAACATTATACATGAACCAATTTTCCAACTTGCAAAACATTTCAGATCAAGATCGAGAAATGATTCGTGACACCGAGCAGATGATGGGGCCAGAACCTTCAGAAATGGGCTTCATCAAGAACTTGTTCTGGGGAAGATTCCGAACGGAGTTGGTTTTGCCTTACCCACAAGAAAATCCATACGAGGCCGAGACCTTATCAAAATTGCTTCAGGAAGTTCGTGCCTACATGAAACACGAGCACCCAGCCAAGGAAATTGACAAAAACGAGGCAATCCCTTCTTGGTGTATAGACCGACTCTTCGAGATGGGGGTAATGGGCATGACCATTCCGAAAGAATTTGGAGGATTGGGCTTGGGGGTTACCAGTTACAACAAGGTTTTAGAGGTCATTGGGGCCTATTGTGCAGCAACATCAGTGGTCGTTTCTGCTCATCAATCTATTGGGTGTAAAGCCTTGGTTTTATATGGTACTGACGCACAAAAAAAGGACTTCCTACCATTGATGGCACGTCAAAAACTTTCGGCATTTTGCCTGTCCGAACCCAATGTGGGATGCGATGCAAATGGACAAGAGACCACTTGTACTTGGGATGAGGAAAAGGGCGTTTATGTCTTGAATGGCGAAAAAAAATGGAGTACTTCTGGGGCAATGGCCGGATTGTTTACGGTCTTGGCGCGCCAAACATTTGCAGATGGTACAGATGGGATTACGGCTTTGATTGTTACGCCAGACCTCGACGGGGTATCGGTTTTTGAGCGTAACCGCTCTAAAGCTGGCGTTCGCGGCACTTGGCAAGCACGTATTCGTTTCACCAATGTGCAAGTTCCACGCCAAAATCTATTACACCAAGAAGGCAAAGGACTCCAAGTGGCACTTTCCTGCCTGAACTATGGGCGCTGCACCCTCTCGGCGGGCATTACCGGTGCGGCCATTCGCGGCATGAACCAAGCCATAAAATGGGGCCAAACCCGCCATCAATTCAAACGACCTTTGGCCGATTTCGAGTTGGTACAACAAAAAATAGCACGGATGTCTGCGCGTGCTTTTGCCATGGATGCACTGCTCTACCTCACAACAGGGCTATTAGACCGCAAAGCCCCCGACATCATGGTGGAAACCGCCGCCACCAAGGTTTTTTGTTCGGAAATGGGGAACCTCATCCTAAACGACGCCATGCAAATCATGGGTGGTGAGGGTTATATGACCGAGAACGAACTGGAACGCGCTTGGCGCGACGCCCGAATTTACCCCATCGTAGAAGGTGCAAATGAGGTGATGCTGTCCTTTATTTATGCTTATGGAAATAAACAACTTGCCTCACAACTATTAAGCATAAAAGAACGTATTTTCTGGCAAAAGAAACAAAATACATTCCAGAACCTTTTGCGCATTGTACCCGCATTTTTTACGCCCACTGTTTGGCAAACTGCCGTGCCTTTGGGTGCAGAAGTTATCTTGGGTCTCAGAAAAAAAGCGCCTCATATCCCCACCAAACATCCCGAACTGCAACCCTTTGCCGTCCGATTAGCCCGCTTGATTACAGAACACGGCTATCACGTAAAAAAAGTGGGCTTTGTTCACCAAGAAAAAATCGTTACCCGACAAGCCTTGCAAGCTCGATTGGCCGAGAATGCCATTTATTTATTTGCACTTTCGGCTTGTCTCTCAAAAATGGAAGCCCTACGCAACCAATCGGCTTCTGGCATTGAATTTGAACGGGATTGGGCTGCTTTTACCCATTTTTTCGACCTTGCAACGCTTCACATTTCTCAAAACACAGAAGCCCTGATCGAAAATGCAGACCATTCCATGCACCACGCTGCTAAAATGGCGGGACAATATGTGGAAACCTTGCCCATTGGGCAATTTGTGCTTCCAGAAAGAAAGCCCTTTACACCAGAGAAGCCACACCCCCCGGTCGCCCATTCAAGTACGCCTCCACATTCAACCAAATCCGTTACGCCAGATATCCCAACAGAACCACCGACAGATGAAGCACAGATAGCGCAAGAGGATTTGTATTATCCCATCGTTGCAAAACAAGAACCGGTCTCTACTTCCGGAATTAACTGGCAAACCACAGCATTGAGTACCAAACACACACCAACGAAAGAAAAAGAACGGAATACCCAAAAAACAAAGGTCGCACATGCCGTTTGGCAACCTTCCAAACGCCATCTCGCTGAAAACGAACCCCAGCCGCTTTCCCAAGGTTTACTGCAACCTGTGTTAGACACCTTCCTTGAACCACCAAAAACCGATGCAGTCAAGTTTTCCGAAACAATTGCCGTCTCTTTTCCGCCCCAATTTTTGTCCAAAATAGACCAATCAGGAACCGCTTCGGAAAATGACAAGACTGACTTCAATACAGAAGATCACCCCCTTGAATGGCTGGACAAACCAACACCGGAAATTTTGTCTTCGCCGATTTCTCCAGTGTGGGATTGAAATTTCGCTCTTTGAGAGAACCGTTATTGACCAATTTTCACCTATACCTTATTAATTAATGCCCATACATAAAGCAAGACCAAATAAACCTTAATCCTTATTAAATCCAGATGTCTCTCCACAGCCAAATACGTAACCGTTATGCGTTTCCAGATACGCCCGCAATCGAATTAAGAGCCTTCACACATGGCCTTATGCCCAAGACGGTCCCAAAGATGATGCAGCAATTTGCAGAAGACTGGCAAAAATATGGCGTGGATGCGTGGAACCACATCCCAAACCACTGGAAGCCAGCTGCTAACGAAAAGGTGGGCTGGTGGAATTTGCCCGATTATTTGGGGGATGCCTTTATTGCACCTTTGCTCCATGCTCCCTTAGGAACCTGCATTATGATGCCCAATGCCCACACCGCAATAACGGGTCTCATGAGTTGCAACCATCTTTTTGAAACCCGAAAGAAAGTGGTGGTCTCTGCGGATGCCTTCCCATCAGCCTTGTTCCCGATATACCAATGGGCAGAACTTTATGGCTTGCATATAGAAGTGGTTCCCCTTGCACCAGACGGATTTACCGATCAAAAAGCCATTCTAACGGCCATTTCCACCGATACCGCCTTGGTGGTACTCACCCATGTAGGCTTTACCACAAGCGAAGTCCTTTCCCACGACTTTGTACGCGAAGTCGCACAAAAAACCCACCACAATGGCGGTCTATTGGTCGTGGACGGCTACCATGCAACTGGTGCCGTTCCGACCTATGTGGAGGAAATGGAAGCCGATTTCTACGTGGGTGGCTTGCTCAAAGAAGCCTCTGGTTCCTCTGGAAATGGGTATCTCTACATCCGTCCTGAATTAGACCTTAAACCTCGAACGGCGGGTTGGTTTGCCGATGCCGAACCTTTTTCCTTTAACCATACACCCATGTGGCATCCGCAAGTCAGAAGGCGTTTTTTAGGTGGAACAACCGCAGTCGCACCGCTATACCACGCCGTCGAAGGGCTTAAAATCCTTCTAGAAATGGGGATTCCAGCGGTGCGCCAATACTCCTTAGCCCTCACGGAACATGCCTTGATGCGGGCAAAAGAACTCCACCTGCGTCTCCGATCTCCAATGCAAGACACAAATCGAGGCCCAATGGTGATTCTCGAAATGGAACACGCCGATAAAATGTGTCACTTTTTGAAACAACATGGTCTCTTTACCGATAGCCGGAAAGGGCAATTATTGCGCTTTGCCCCTTTTGTTTGGAACCATGATACCGAATTAGACCGACTCTTTGATGTACTCGGAAGCGCTTTAAAATCAAAAACTTATCTCCAAACAGAACTCGCCTCCGAAGGCCCCGTCACCTAAATCCTTGTTTTATTAAAACAATATTTTGGAAATATTCGAGACGAAAACAGAAGACCTTTTGTGTTTTTGGTTTGATTGTTGTATATTTTAAAACTGTACCGATCCGGCGAATGTCCCGACACGCCGGATTTTTAGCGTTTTTGCAAACAAAACAGACCCCCCTTTTTTTAGGTTAAGCTGAGGTTTTTCTATGGGTGTCATGAACAAAATGCGGGAAAGTACCGCAGTCATCCTTTGGATATTGGTTATTGCATTTGGTGGAATCTGGGTATTCACGGACTCCGGTGCAATGGATGTAATTGGGCGAGGCAATGCCCTAAATGTTGCAACGGTGGATGGCGAGCCGATTGAGCGCGAGCAATTCCAAAACTTGCTGAACAACTACATTCAACAAGCGCAACAAAATGGCCAAGAAGTTACACAGGCCATGCGTGACCAATACAGTGACTTGGTTTTTAATGCCTTAATTGAGCGCAAACTCCGCGAGCGCGAGATGAAAAAATTGGGCATACAAGTAACCGATCAAGAAGTTATTAATATGGTTTTTGGCGCTACGCCAGACCCCATCGTCCTGCAATCTTTTAGTGACGGCAAAGGCGGGATTAACCGTACCGCACTCAAAAACTTTTGGGAAAACCCGGAACGCCGTCCACAAGTGCTGCAAATCCAAGACTATCTCCGCGAAAAACGTGCGCAGGAGAAATTGGACAAACTCCTTGAAGCAACCGTTCGAGTCTCGGACTCTGACATCGTTGACGAATATCTACGCCGCAACCAAACCTATTCCGCAGAATATATTGCGTTGCGATATGCCGATATTCAGGACAAATCTGTTCCCGTAACCGATGCCGATCTCCGAGCATATTACAACAAGAACAAAGAAGAGTTCAAACGCAAAAAGTCGTATTCTTTCCTCTTTGCCAGTAAAGAAACGTCGGCAACTCCTGCCGATAGTGCCCGCGTAAAAAATGAAATGGCCACACTCCGTGAGTCGTTTGCAAATGCCAAGGACTATGCCAGTTTCTTTACACAGAACACGGCTTTTGCTCCATTCGACTCTACCTACCGCGACAAGACGCAGTTTGGCCCCGTTCTGGCAAATACACTTTTTGCCAATCCAACTGTTGGAACGGTTATAGGCCCCGTTGCCGATGCTGGCGCTTTCCACTTAGTAAAGATTCTTGGCGTAAAGTCCGAACCCGCCTTTACCGCACGCGCCAGCCACATCTTGGTTGAACAAGAAGCGAAGGCAAAAGAACTTATGGCGCAATTAAAAGCAGGTGGCGATTTTGCGGCCCTTGCCAAAGCCAACTCAAAAGACCCAGGATCAGGACAAAATGGTGGTGATCTGGGCGAAGCACCTACTGCCAATTATGTCCCAGAGTTCAGAAATGCCATAGAAACGGCTCCACTGAACCAAGTCATCGGGCCTGTCAAAACACAATTTGGATTCCACATCATTAAAGTTGCCTCACGGACGGCAACCACCTCGTCGAGACTTAAAGTTGCGGACTTTATGCGCTCCATTGATGTGGGAGCAGAAGCGGTGGATCGTATCCGTAAAGGAATGGAAGACTTCCAGTACTTTGCAACAGAGGCAAATGACTTTAGAGGCGAGGCCAAAAAGCAAAAACTTCAGGTTCAAACCACTTCGGTTGAGGAAGGTGCCAACACCATCCCGTTGCTTGGCCCCAGCCGTGCAATCATGAACTTCCTCGCAACAGCCAAACCGAACCAAGTCAGTGATGTGGTGGAGTTAGACGGCAAAATGGTGGTCGTACAACTGCTCGAAACCAAGCCAGAGGGCTTTAAGTCGGTGGAAGAACTAAAAACCGTTTTAGAACCGCGTGCCCGAAACGAAAAGAAAAAGAATATGCTTGAGGAGCGCTTCCGCAATGCAATGGCTAAAAATGGTTTTGGCAACAACTTAGCCCAAGCCTTAAAAACCAATGTGAATACCGCAACCGACCTTACAGCAAACAATGCACTCATCCAAACATTAGGCCGCGAACCAAAATTTGTTGGGGCCTTAAGTGCCTTGAAGCCCGGACAATCAAGTGGAGCTATCGTTGGGGAAAACGGCGTCTATGTCGTGAAGTTGACAAGTAAAGGCAACTTTAGCGCCAGTACCATGAAGCCCGATGAAAAAGCACAAATTCTACAAACCCTGCGCCAACAAGGCTTACAACAAGTAAAAACCCGCTGGATGGAACAGTTGCGCGAAAAAGCCGAGATTGAGGACTTTAGAAGTACTTTCAACCTTTAATCCTCCCAAAATCTTTGTTCCGAAAACTCCGGTCGCTTGATCGGAGTTTTTTTGTTATACCATTATGTTGATTTGGGTATTTTTCTTTAACGTATTATGTATTATATTTGAAGACCTACCTAATTTGGACTTCCCCCAAACCTCAAACCCAAACAACATGATTCCAGTAAACTTGAGCGCCTTTAACAGGCAAGCTATTCTATTCTTTGTCTTCTCGCTATTCCTCTCCTCAACGGCATGGGCGCAAACAACCCTGACGGGAAAAGTAACCGATGCTGGTTCGGGGCAACCCTTACCGGGTGTAACCCTTTTGGTTGTAGGCAAGCAAATTGGCGCCGTAACCGGTACAGATGGCAACTACCGACTTTCTATTGCAACAGGATCTTATCAGATCCGTGCCAGTTTCGTAGGGTATAAAACACAAGTTATCTCTACCACCGTAAAAGCTGGCAAGAATGTTCTAGATGTTACTCTGCAAGAAGATCTAATCGGTAGTGATGAGGTTGTAGTACTTGGAACACGCCGTGACGACCGTGTGGTGACCGACTCTCCCGTC
The DNA here is from genome assembly GCA_017303715.1 of Rhodothermia bacterium. Lineage (GTDB taxonomy): Bacteria > Bacteroidota > Rhodothermia > Rhodothermales > UBA2364 > UBA2364. The sequence goes on from JAFLBZ010000016.1 coordinate 24,778, forward strand.
CCGATTGATGTAATTACGCCACGTGAATTGCAATCAACCGGAGCAACCGAGACCATGCAAGTCCTCCAAGCAATGGTTCCTTCCTACAATGCACCGCAATCCTCCATCACCGACGGTACGGACCACATTAAGGTGGCCACACTGCGCGGCTTGGCTCCCGACCAAATGTTGGTATTGGTTAATGGAAAACGCCAACATACAAGCGCACTCGTAAACGTGAATGGCTCGGTAGGTCGTGGTTCTACGGGTATTGACATGAACTCAATTCCTGCCAGCATTATTGAACGTGTTGAGGTACTACGCGACGGTGCGGCGGCACAATACGGCTCAGATGCCATTGCGGGTGTGATCAACCTTGTGCTGAAGCAGAAAAAAGGCTTGGATGTGCGGGTAAATGCAGGACAATACCTCTCCAACGAAGTGCGTGGTTATACCGAAAGCGAAGGAAACCGCTTAGACATTAACGGAAACCTTGCAAAAGATGCCAGCGGAAATGTTTTGGATGCCGCCGGAACGTATAACTGGGACGGTGCAAACGAAACCGGAACCAAAAGAATTGGCGGTTCGTCACAAGAAACCGTTGCACGTAGTGACGGACAAGCGATAGACCTAAACCTCGGTTATGGTTTGGGACTCGGCGAAAATGGCTCGCTCTATATTGCAGCCAATTTTGTGGACAAAGCACATGCAAGCCGCGCTGGATTAGACCCCCGCCGGAACTATTTTGGGATCAATGCGGACGGAACCCTGAACACCAGCCAAACCGCAGGAACGGACGATGCACGGGAAGCGACCTTTGATCGCAACAACTTCTGGTATGGTAATGGCGAACAAACCGGCTTAAGCTTGTTCTTTAATGGCAACATGCCCGTAGGCTCTAACGGGGCAAACCTCTATGCGTTTGGGGGTTACAGCAACCGAGAAGGCTTGACGGGATGCTTTTTCCGGCCTGCGAGTGATAACCGTACCCTTCGTAATCTTTATCCAAACGGATTCCTACCAAAGATCAATGGCTTGGTGACAGACTACACCCTCACGGGTGGCTTTAAAGGCACCTTGGGGAATTGGAGCTATGACCTGAGTGAGAAATTTGGCTCCAATACCTTGCGCTTCAACATGAAAGACGTGGCAAACGTAACCTATGGCGCTACGTCTCCTACCGAAATTGATTCCGGTGCTTTATCCTTTGCACAAGCAACAACCAATTTAGACCTCTATCGCCAAGTCAATGTTGGCACCGCCTCACCACTTTCCGTTGCATTGGGCGGCGAATTTCGCTGGGAGAACTACCAAATCCTCCAAGGTGAAGAAGTTTCGTACAAAGACGGCGGCCAAAAGGTCTTGGATGGCCCAAACAAAGGTGCTGCAGCGGCGGTAGGTTGCCAATGCTTCCCCGGATTTGCACCCAACAGCCTCTCCGATGCCAAGCGCAACAGTTTTGGCGCTTATGCCGATCTTGAGAACAACGTTACCGACAAAATCCTCCTCAGCCTTGCAGGACGTTTTGAGAACTATAGCGATTTTGGCTCGAACTTCTCCGGTAAATTCGCAACCAAGATTGACATTACCGAAAACCTCGGTCTTCGTGGCGCCGTCAGCACGGGATTCCGTGCACCCTCTTTGCAACAACAATACTTTACCACCATTTCCACCAACTTTATCAATGGCGTTCCATTTGAAGTTGGAACCTTTACCGTAGATTCTCCTGTTGCAAAAGCCTTAGGAGCAACCGAACTCAAGCCAGAGACCTCTTTTAACTTGAGCGCAGGGATTACCTACAATGCAGGCAATTTTGCCATTACGGTTGACGCTTATCAGATAGACATCAAAGACCGGATTACCTTTACCGAGAACTTTACCGGAACAACCGTTCAAAACTTCCTCGCCACCAAAAACATCAATGCAAACGGTGGGCGGTTCTTTACAAATGCCATTGACACCCGTACACAAGGCTTGGACGTAACCGCACGATATGCCACCCAAGCTGGCTCTGGTAAACTCCGTGTTTCCGCTGCATTAAACTTCAATCAGACGGAAATCACCAATGCCGGAACAGACCCTAACAACCCCTTCTTGCGCTACATTCCGGCTACGGCTGGCCTAAAAGCCCTTGGATTTACGGCACTCATTGGTCGTCAGCGTCTAAATGACTTTGAAGACGCCCAGCCTTCCAACAAACAAACCCTGACCTTGCAGTACGACGTAAACAACCTTGGCTTTACGCTCCGCGCCATCCGTTACGGCGAAGTGACCTCCCTCGCTGCCGATGCACCGGACAAAACCACCGGATTTAACCCACGTGACCAAGTATTCTCGGCCAAAACCTTGTTTGATGCCGAGGTGAACTACAAATTCCGTCGCGGTGCCCAACTCTCCGTAGGTTCAAACAACCTCTTGGATGTCTATCCAGATAAAGTTTGGAAGGTGGACAGCAACAGCGGGATTTTGCCCTATAGCGCCTTCTCGCCATTTGGCTTCATGGGTCGTTATGTCTATACCCGCCTGAGCTACTCCCTCTAAGCGGTAATGTGCTTGTAAAAAAGGGGTTTAGCGGCAGTTAAGCCCCTTTTTTTGTATTTTGTAATTTTTGATTTTCATTGTAGATTTAATTTTCTTTTACCTCAAATTTCTTCTTTCATGAAACGCACGTACCGCCTTTTTGTCCTCCCGTTGTTTATTGGCTTGTTGTTGATCTCCGGTCTTACCCCAATTAAGCATCAACCACTAACGCCTTATGCCGTACCCGATCCGGTTCGTGGGGAAAAAGGCATGGTGGTATCCGCACATCCAGAGGCAACAAAAGCCGGACTCGATATACTGCAAAAAGGTGGAAATGCCGTAGATGCAGCGGTGGCAACCGGATTTGCCCTAGCAGTGGTTTATCCCGTTGCCGGAAACATTGGCGGCGGCGGCTTTATGGTCATCCGAGACAAAAATGGAAAATCCACCTCTTTCGATTACCGCGAAAAAGCGCCGGAAGCCGCCACCCGCGACATGTTTTTGGATGAAAAAGGGAATTTTGTCGCGACCCGCAGCACCAAAGGCTATTTGGCAAATGGCGTCCCCGGTGCTGTAGCGGGCATGTTACAAGCCCATGCCAAACAAGGTAAACTCCCGCTTTCGGCGGTCTTGGCTCCCGCAATCCGCTTGGCTTCTATGGGTTGGCGCCTCACCGAGCAAGATGCCGATATGTTCAACCACTTTTATAAGGACTTTGCTGAGTTCAAATCCACGGCCAAGTATTTCACAAAAGGCAGCCCTGAAAAACCATATTCAGCGGGCGAATTGTTCACCCAAAAAGACTTGGCGCTAACACTCCGACGCATACAGATCAAAGGCCATGATGGGTTTTATAAAGGTCCCACTGCCGATCTTCTTGTGGCCGAAATGAAACGCGGCGGCGGACTAATTACCCACAAAGACCTTGCATCCTATCAAGCCCAAGAACGTGAGGTAGTTACAGGTACATATCGCGGATACAAAATCATCTCGATGGCCCCGCCATCATCGGGCGGCATTGCCCTTATGCAACTCCTAAATGCCGTAGAGCCTTATGATATCAAAGAAATGGGCTTCCGTTCTAGTGAACTGATCCACTTAGAAGCAGAAGCCATGCGGCGTGTTTATGCAGATCGGGCAGAATGGCTCGGAGACCCCGACTTTTTCAACGTCCCACAAAAAGGCTTAATCGCAAAACGCTACATGCAAGAACGGATGAAAACCTTCGATCCACAAAAGGCAACACCAAGCGCACAAGTAAAATACGGGAACCCCGCCATGGGAGAATCTACCGAGACCACCCATTATTCGGTTGTGGACAAAGACGGGAATGCAGTAGCGGTTACCACTACCATCAACGGTGCTTTCGGGAATTTTGTCGTGGTTGATGGTGCAGGTTTTTTCCTAAACAACGAGATGGACGACTTTTCGGCCAAACCGGGCACACCGAATATGTTTGGCGTAATTGGCGGCGAGGCCAATGCTATACAGCCACATAAACGTATGTTGTCTTCAATGACCCCCACGATCGTCGCAGACCCCGAAGGCCGCTTGTTCATGGTTGCCGGTTCTCCGGGCGGCTCCACCATCATCACTACCGTTTATCAGGTGATTACCAACGTAATAGATCATGGCATGAACATTGCCGAGGCCGTTTCGGTGCCGCGTATTCATCACCAATGGCTACCAGAAGTCTTGTTCCACGAAAAGTGGGCATTCCCCATAGATGTCTCAAAAAACTTAGAAAGCAAAGGCTGGAAACTCTCCCAACGTGCCGGAACCAGTGGGATGGCGGATTGCATTTTGATCACCCACGAAACCATCTCCACAAAAACAGACCCCAGTGGTATTAATACGAACCAAGCGAAAACACAAAAACGGGTATATTGGGGCGGTGCCGATCCACGCGGACAAAGTTTGGCCTTGGGCTACTAAGCCCCAATCAGCGCAATGGAGGTTTTGTTTAGCGCTTTTTCGTGCAGTAGAACCTCCATTTTTCGTACTTACAAGCCCCGACATCCTCGAATGGTACACACGGGCAGCCCGCGGAAAAATCGGCAAGCGTAAGGATGACTTCCGTTATACCCTGCCGGCTTACACCCATATCTTTTTAGGACGTCACCCCGATGGGCTGGCTATATGATCGTTAAAACGTGCTGTTTCTGTTATGATGCCGCGCCCACGATGGGGCTATACTGCTCGCTGGAGACAACTTTCTAGGATGCCAAGGTTGTGGAGAAATTTACGAAATTGCGCAACTTAAAGTGTTTTCGGAGAGAACAGGTCTGTTATTGAAAGTTCCCCCGAATGGTAAAATGTGCAATAAGAGTTTATGGCTTGGGTATGGTTTGTTGAATAGGGTCTATAGTGGCTTTGTTCTGAGAAAGGAGCATTTCAGCAGTTTGGCCATAATGGTCAGTTTGTTGGGGTTTAGCCCCGGCCTTCAAGAGTTTTTCCATCATGGCTTTGTTTTGCTGAATAGCGGCAAGGTGCAGTGCTGTTCCGCCTTGCCAGCCCTCGGTATTGTTGCGGTTGGGGTCTGCACCCGCAGCTAAGAGTATGTCCACCACTTGGGACTTGTTCACCCGAACAGCGGCCATGAGGGCGGTATAACCGGTTGCATTTACGGCATTGGGATTGGCTCCTTCTTTTAAGAGGCGCTGCACCAATGCAACATTACCTTGATATGCAGCAGAAACAAGAGGCGGCGTGCTTTTTCCATGCCCTACATTCGGATTAGCTCCGGCATCCAGCAGTAAATTGGTGGTGGCCACATGACTACGTTGCAGGGCAAATTGTAGGGCCGTGTTGCCCGTAACATCTGTAGCTTCCAAGAAAGGTTTATCCTTTAAAAGTTGCTCCACAACATAAGCATTTCCCGACTTTGCGCCCATCATCAGCGGAGTCCGTCCCCAAGGATCCTTGACGTCCACAAAAGGGTTATACGCCAACATGCGCGACACAATTCGGGTACGCCCATAGGCCGCTGCTTGTACCAACGGAATAAAACCATCGGAAAAGACTTGGTCTGGCTTAGCACCATGTAGCATCAAAAGGTTAGTCGGTTGGAAGAAGTTCTTCTGGATGCCCATTCGCCATGCTGCGCCATCTGCAACATCCGGCTTCATACCCGCTTCTAAGAACCACTGAATTTCCTCCATGCGGTAAGCTGCAAAGGTTTCCAGAAACGCTTCTTCGGTAAAGGGAATTTTTTTGGCCTCCAAATTTGCCCGAGCACGCTCTGGAGAGGGTTTCTCAGCACACGCTGAAAATAAAAAGCCGATCAAAAAAATTAAGGGGAAGGTTCGCAGATACATCACGTAGGCCGTTTTTGATAACTCACAAAGTGATAAAATACAGGTTTATTCCCTTCATCAAAGGTGGATTCGTGTAGAAGACGTTGGTTCTTCGAAAAACAACCAGTAACTTCAGGAATAATTACACTTGATAAACACAAAAATACGTTTTGGCATCTTAGAACTTTGGGTAGCCCAAATCTATAAAGCCGTTTTTTAATGGATCTATCTCAATTCAATTAGCATCTATTGGTAAGGCCGTGTCTTTTAAGTCTCTGATAAAACCTATACTCACCCTCTGTTGTTTGTTTTCCTTAATCTGGTTTATCCACTGGGATCAGATTGTGAACACCATATATCAAGCCGATTGGCGGTTTGCTGGTGCGGCTTTGGCCCTATTGGGTCTAAACATCTATTTGCAAGCCACCATTTGGCAAAGGTTGGTTTGCCGGCTTTATCCAGACGAGCGTTTTACACATTCTTTAGGGGCGATTTTGGTTGGGCAATCTCTTGGTTTATTTACACCAGCTCGTTTAGGCGATTTTATTGGTCGTGCTTATTATTTGGAACACAGCAACAAATGGGAATTGGCGGCACTCACGGGCGTTCAGCAAATTATTGCCTTGGCGTGTTATATTGGCTTTGGAATCCCTGCTTTGCTCTATTTTTTGCTCCTTCAATTTAAGCTATCCACCTACCTTTGGTATTTGTTGTTGGTGATGGGTGTTGGGGCTTTGCTGCTTTTGGTCACGATTCTGTTGCATCCACGTGCGGTTTATCGCTTTATTGTTGGCCGCTTCCCGTATCCGCATGTGCTAAAAACGTTTGGTTTTTTGCGCCACCTCTCGTTGCAAGATGTGTATAAATTATTTGGGCTTACAACGGTTCGGTATGCTGTTTTTTCTTTGCAGTGCCTTCTAATTTTATATGGATTCGGGGCACAAATTGATTGGAAAGATGCCCTTATTGCCATTGTTTTGTTCTTTTATGCAAATAGCGTTATTCCTTCGCCTGCATTGGCGGGGTTGGGGATTAGAGAAGGCTCGGCTGTATTCTTTTTGGGCTTCTTTGGGGTTCCGGCAGCTATTGCCTTTAGTACCTCACTTTTGTTATATGTTGTGAATATCCTGACCCCAGCAGCAATGGGCTTGCCACTGATTTTCCGGCTTAAACTGAATGGCCAAATGCAGACAAAGGCCAATCTTGAAAAAGTTACCACATCTTCATGACCTTGTTTTTAATTTTGTTCTGTCTGTTTACTGTTTTTTATATTGTTTTAATGCTGCTCTTCGCGTATGGATTTCGGAAGGCCATTAAAACGTATGTCCCTCACCAAATGTCGGAGGCAAACAGACCCTTTGTATCGGTGGTCATTGCAGCAAGGAACGAAGCAGAAAATATACTGCTCTGTTTGCACCGCATTTTCGCAAACCACTATCCCGCCGATCGTTTTGAGGTTATCGTTGTCAACGACGACTCAAGCGATGCAACAGCCGGAATAGTGGAAGGATTGCGGTTGGAGTATCCCAACCTACACCTATTGCATATGCCAGAGAATGTAGTACGAACAAGGGCACATAAAAAAAAGGCTTTAGAGAAAGGGGTACTCCATGCCAAAGGCGATCTTATTCTTACAACTGATGCAGATTGTGCCGTGCCTCTACATTGGATCGAGACCATGGCAGCCACTTTTGACGAACATACCGCCTTTGTTTCTGGCCCAGTCGCTTTTAGACGTAAGTATAATTTTTTTCAGGACATGCAGGCATTAGAATTCCTTGGATTGGTGGCCGTTGGCGGGGGAGCAATTGGGTTGAACCGCCCAAATTTGGCCAATGGTGCGAATGTAGCCTACCGTAAAAGCGTGTTTTTAGCGATCAAAGGCTTCGACGGAATTGACCATCTTACCTCAGGCGATGACGAGATGTTGATGCAGAAAATTGCAGCTACTGGCCATTGGCGAGTTCGCTTTTGCCCATCCCATAAAGCGTTGGTTCGGACGGATCCCGTTCCCAGCCTTGGCGCACTAATTCAGCAGCGCAAGCGTTGGGCCTCAAAAGGAGCTTTATACCCAAATAAAGGCTATGTCGCCGTTATTGTGTCGGTCTATATGTTTTTTGCGTTTTTTCTGATGGCTTTGCTCTCCCTGCTATGGCGTCCAGATGCTTTAGCCACACTTTGTCTCGCGTTATTGGGTAAAATCTTGGCAGAAGGCGCTTTGCTTGGACAAGCAACATGGCAGTGGCGTCAGCGGCGGCTTTTGGTGTATTTCTTGCCTGAACAACTGATCCATATCCCGTATGTGGTTTTGATTGGCTTAGTATCCCAATTTGGTGGGTATCAATGGAAAGGACGGCGTATTGATCGGTAAAACTTTTGTTCTGAAGCGTATCACGTACCCAAAAACACCATGTAGGTACGGCCTTGCCCCAAGGCTTTTCCCTGTGTCAAAATGGAATGGATTCTGTATTGTTTAGGATTCTTGCGAATGAGACCAACAGCCTATGGCTGTGTCTTTAGAAAGCATAATTTTATTCAGCATGAAAAAGAAAGGCTAAGCGCTTAACCCGCTCTTGATTTTTGTATGTTAGTGTGAATGTCTTTGCTTTCTAAGCAGTTGTACATTCTCCATTTTGTCGGTATTCCTTTAATGTTTAATATATTCGCTACACAAACCGTTCGTTTTTTACCCCGATTCTATCCAGATATTTTGTGGCATGTTTCTACGAAAGAAAAAGTCCTCTATATCACCATAGATGATGGGCCAACGGCTTCATGCACGGGTGTTTTGGCAGAAATCTTGGAAAAATTTAACGCCAAGGCGACTTTTTTCTTGATTGGCCAAAATATTGAATCGGAACCCAGCCTTGTTCGTGAACTTATGCACGCTGGTCATACCTTAGGCCAGCATTCCTACTCCCACCCGAATGCTTGGCAACTGCCCAGCATACAAATGGTGGAGGAAATGATTCGGGCTACAAAGTCTTTAGAAGAGGTTACTGGCGAGCGGGTAAAGTGGATGCGTCCGCCTTATGGCCGTTTTACACCTACTATGCGCCAATGGTGTGTCGAAAATCAACAAAAATTGGTTATGTGGGATATCTTGCCAGCAGATTATATGCCCTCTGTTTCGGAGGAAGACATTAGCCAACACGTTTGCCGCTACGCCCGAAAAGGCTCGGTGGTACTGCTACACGATAATCCCAAAGTTTTTCATAAAACACCGGAAGCCCTCCGTGCCATCCTTTCAAAACTTAAGGACGAGGGGTGGCGTTTCTCGGCATTATAAACCGTTTGTATCCTTATCCAGACGTTAACCCGATCAAAAATGAAAAATCTACGCTGGTTAGGCATTTTTATGTTATGGATGAGCAATACGCTGCTCATGGCGCAACCCATGACCATAACAGACCGACTTCCTGACGGCTTGCTGGGGCGTCCAGAGCTTCAGGACATTGTAGCGGCACAAGCAGAACGTAATGCCCAAAAAATTTTCCCACTTCTGACGTCCAAAACACCTGCAATCCGTGCAAGGGCTGCCTTTTCATTGGCTTCCATCCAAGATAGCTTGGCAACACCTTTGTTATTGGCACTCTTAAAAGATCCAGTCTCCAGTGTGAGGGCTGATGTCGCTTTTGCATTAGGCCAAACAGCAGATTCTACGGTAAGCAATGCTTTATTAATGGCTTTTGCACAGGAGAAAGACGCCAATGTCCGTCAAAGATTATTGGAAGCTTTGGGCAAAAAAGGGAGTCGTTCTTCGCTTGTAGAAGTAGCTTCTTTGGTATTGCCCGCAACGCTATTGCATTACCAAGCACTTGCCATTGCCCGATACGGACTCCGTGGACATCACCATCCAAAGGCCGTTCAGAAACTTATGGATGGTCTTCGGGCAACAAGTCCCGAATTACGCCAAAATGCAGCCTATTATTTCGGGCGCGTGCGTCAAACAACGGCTTGGGTCTTTGTGGCCGACCAAGTGCGCGACATATTTGACCGGCTCAATCAGAACGACCCCGCTTTGATGTACCTAGCTGCAGGATTGGGCCGTTTAAACGATCCGCAAGATTTGGTGCGCCTCCGGAAAATCAGTGTGGCATCTCCAGATTGGCGTATTCGGTACAATGCCGTTATGGCTTTTGCAGGAAGGGCACAAGACGAAGTCGTACAACAAGCGCTTTTTACTTCCCTGAGCGACCAAAACGAGCATGTGCGGATGGCGGCGGCTACCGTACTTATGCGCACTTCACAACTTTCGCCAAGCTTCGATTTTGACCGTAGGAAGGGCTATTTTTTCCAATATCCGGAAGATTTTCGGGTGTCAGGCTTGTTTTTACCACTTTTTGCGGCAACGGAACCAACCGTAATCCGCACATGGCTTCAGGATGCTGCCACAACCACAGAGGCCAAGCGAATTGGCTTGGGGGCACTTGGCAGAGCAACCGACCAAGATTCGTGGCAATATTTGTCCCAAGCCACCCAAGCCGAAAACCAGACTGTGGCCACAGCGGCCTTCGAGGCTTTGGCTTCGCGGTGGCGTAGTCATAAACCAGACTCTCTCCGTACCGAGGCTTATTTTTCAGTCATCCAACAAGCCTTAAGCCGTAAAAAACTCCCCTTGAGTTATGCTGCGGTGGGTCTTCTTGCGGACAAGCGGTTTAAACCATTTGGCAGTGTAAATGTATTGCTTGGTGTGTTTAAGGAGGCCAACCTACCGAATGAACTTGAGGTTGCAACCGAAGCACTCGCTTCATTAGGAAAATTAGGTGATACAGCAGCCCTACCACTCCTCCGAGAAACTACAGAACATCCACATCAGGTCATACGCGAAGCCGCCACCCGCGCGCTTCAAAACTTAACGGGCGAAAAAAGAGCCACAACAGCCAAGCGTACACCGAACGAGCGGCCTATAGATTGGGAATTTCTTAAAAAAGTGGGCAACAACCCAACCTTACGTTTTGAGACCAATAAAGGCGTTTTTCATGCCCATCTACTCACCGAGCAAGCACCGCAAACCGTGCAAACAATCTTGCAACTGGTAGCGGAAGGGCGATATAGCGCCAATACATGGCATCGAGTGGTGAGCAATTTTGTCATTCAGGCAGGCGATATACAACACGCCGGCGGGTTTGGTGGCCCCGATTTTTCCATCCGCAGCGAGTTTACACGAGTCCCCTATCAGCGGGGAACATTGGGAATGGCCAGTGCCGGAAAGGACACCGAAGGCTCCCAGTTTTTTGTCACCCATTCCATGCAACCCCATTTAGACGGAAATTATACCGCCTTTGGCTATGTGCCAGAACGCGAATGGCCTGTGGTGGATGCGATCTTACAAGGAGATGTCATCCAAAAAATCGTATGGGTTCGCTAAGTAACTTTCACATAACTTGTCTTTCTAAACCCATGATTAGAAAGGATTTACACTAAATATTATACCCCGAATTGGGTTAGGTGATGGTCTAAGTGCTTATAAAACAGGTTGTTCCATTCGGTGATGCTCAATTTGCCGAAGGACAAAGACTCTTTTTGATCAAAGTAGCTTTCGCCCAATTCAACCGTTTTGTTCAGGTAGTCAATCATTCGATTCTTTTCCGTTTCAAAATTTCTATCATCGCCGATCACAAACATTGGTGCGGTACGGAGGTTTCTTTTATAAGGGGTCTCCCCAACGACGGTTTGTTTGGCGAAAAGTTGTATAAAAAAGCGCATGAGGGCATTGGGCTTAGGATGCTTGTTCTCATAAGCCATCTCGTAGGAAACATTGCAATGGGCCAGCATTTGTGTCGCATTCATTTTGCCCCATTGTGGTTGTGAGGCGGGTGTTAACTGGTTGAGGCGTTGCAAAAGTTGATCTGTTACTTCACGGGTAAAAATATTGGGTAAAGGCATGGTACAAAAGGTTAAGGAAAACAAAAGTTGTGTGCATCATGGGTTAAAAAACGTTTTTCGTCCAAAAACATGATACACAGATGGGTTGACAGAACAATTAAGTTATTAAAAAATTTAGGTATCCGATTTTAAATTATTGTTATTAAATGAATTAGCGCATTCGGATGGCCTGATTCCCCGTCCATACAAGAAGCCATATGGAAACCATTTCGTTTGAAGTGGGTCTTATTATCTTTAAACCTTCCCACAATCTTGACCTATACCCAATCTCAGATGCGGATCCTTATTTGCTTTGTATTATTGATGATTTCCGGTGTGTATGCCCAATCCCCCAATCGTTTTTTCTCGGTAGTCCGTAAAGAATTAAATGGTGAACGAGCGTTTGAAACCGTCTCATTTGTGGAAAAACGCTGGCGCTTAGCGGGCAATACTGGATTCAATGAAAGCATTAACCACATCGAAGAGAAGCTCAAAGTGGCTGGATTTGTATTAGAAGCCAAGGCAAAACCAACAAACCGTTTGCGGTATCGGATTGAAAAGAGGCCGCTACAAAAACCTACATGGGAGCTAGTTTCTGCGAGTGTCACCATAGATGGAACAGATAAACCCCTGTTAGACTTTACGACCAACCGCAATATGGTGGCCATCAACTCGGCTTCTACACCTCCAGAGGGCCTTCTCGCGGAAGTGGTCTATGTGGGTAAAGGCCAAGCGACAGACTTCGAGGGGAAGGAGGTTTCCGGTAAAATTGTCTTTGGAGAGGGCAGTTTATTTGGCTTATACCAGAGGGCCATATCACGCGGGGCGATTGGGGTGATGGCCTATGGCTTGCCAAGTTATACCCAACCAGAAAAAAACATCCATTCTATACAATTTGGAAGCATTCCGATGAGTACCGCTGGAGATCAAAAGTGGGGGATTTTGCTTTCGTATCATGCACGAAATCGGATCATGGATGCCATAAATCGTGGCAATGCGAAACTCCATGTAAAAATAGCCACCAAGTCTTATAATGCGGAGGAACTGACAGTGGTGGCCGAGGTTCTGGGGAGAGAAAAACCCGATGAACGATTTGTATTTAGTGCGCATGTGCAAGAACCGGGCGCAAATGATAACGCTTCGGGCGTCGGAACATTGTTGGAAATGGCGCGGACAACTGCACAATTAGTAAAAAAAGGAACCTATAAACCCAATAGAACCCTTACCTTTTTGTGGGGTGACGAAATCGTCTCCACCAATCGATACATCCGCGAAGACACCTTGCGGGCACGCGGAATCCGGTGGGGCATGAGCTTAGACATGGTCGGCGAAGATACCGCTAAAACCGGCGGCTCGTTCCTGATCGAGAAAATGCCAGACCCCTCGGCAGTTTGGACACGGGGAGAGGATAAACATACCGAATGGGGTGGACGACCACTCAAAATATCGGAGATTGTACCCCATTATTTTAATGACTTTGTGATAGATATTTGTAAACAACAAGGCAAATTCGCAAATTGGGCGGTTAATACCAATCCGTTTGAAGGAGGAAGTGACCATACGCCGTTCTTAGAAGCCAAAAAACCGGGCTTATTGCTCTGGCACTTTACCGACCAATTTTATCATACCGATGGCGACCGACTGGAGATGGTTTCGCCCAAAACCTTGCAAAATGTAGGGACGTGTGCTTTGGTTACGGCGCTAACCCTCACAACGGCTAATCAGCAAACCGTTCGAAATGCGGCGCTGATGATGGTAAATACTGCCCACAAGAGGCTTAACACCGAGTTTGCCCTCTCAAAGGCAGCCATTCAAAGTGGAAAAAAACATGAAGACGAGCAGTTGATCTTAGAAACATGGCGGGATTATTATATAAATAGCATCGAAAAGTTGACCGATATGCTCAATTTGCCTGTCTCTGCTGCTACCTCCCAACAAATCCGAGCCGCTCAAGAAAACATCAAGCAGTTTACAAAGGAAAAATTAAGCCAATGGTAATGGCGGTCTCTATAAGGTGATGAACACATCACATCTGTTTTTAAATTAACAACTTACGCCGTAAAATAAGATCAAATAGCCCAATGACTTGGAGCGGGGTTTAGACTAAACCAAGCACCAAGATAACCGCTTAAAAAAGGGTATGGCAAAGACCATTTTATACATTGCCACCAGTTTAGATGGCTTTATTGCACGACCAGATGGCGCTTTAGACTGGCTGACCTCGATTCCTAACCCAGCAATTGGCGACTATGGTTATACGGAACTTTTAACAAGCATCGGAGCAACCATTATGGGGCGTTTGACTTATGACCAAATCATCGGTTTTGGCATTGACTGGCCATATACTGGCATGAAAACCTATGTGGTGACAAAAAATAAGGAACTGGAAATTAAAAGTCCTGACACGGTTCTGTTAACCGATAATATTAAGGCGTTTGTGGTCAGTCTAAAGGCAAAATCCCAAAAAGATATTTGGCTGGTTGGTGGAGGAAAACTTGTTACTGCTTTTATAAATCAAGGTCTTATAGACAAAATGATCCTTACGATAATCCCTAAAACTATTGGAGAAGGGATACCTCTATTTGCAGGGAAACCCAAAGAAAGAACATGGAAACTTGTAGATTCAAAATCGTTTGATACCGGCGTTGTGAATTTGGTGTATGAAAAAATAGATTAAAGCGCCTGTACTTGATCGAAAAGGGCAAACCGAGTCCCAGCAGGGCGACTTATTTATAGAAAACCGTGCTTTATGAAAAATTATAGCCTCAGCCGGGCGACATCTTAAAATGATGAGGGCGTATCTGATCTTAACAGAAACCACGCCCGTCGCCGGATTTTTACAAGAGACGCCCTACCAAACAAGGATGATGTAAGAAATCTCGTGGTTGAATACTTGAAGGAAATCAGGCTAAAATTGTAGTAACCAATTCGTTTAAGAACTTTACTTTCCCGTATGAATAATCCTTCACCAATAATGGATAAACTTTAGCCATCCTTCACTACCTTAGTTTTTCTGGCGCAACGGCATGTATCAACGCACGCGCCAAAGCGCGGGTAGGGTCAATGGTCTTTACGCCTTCGATGTCAGATTCTGGTATTCCAATCGGAAGTTCTGTGCAGCCAAGGATAACGGCCTCGGCTCCTTTTTTGCGTAAATGACGGAGTGAACGGAGAAGATTTTCGCGGGCTTGAGGATGAACCGGATTTGAAATGGCTTTAATCCCAAATTGTGGGTCATAAATGGCCGCCTCAACGCCATCCTGAACGTTATCATCCGGCGGCAAAAATTCAAACCCTGCACCAACGAGGGCTTGCTCAAAAAGCCGATTGCGTTTGGTTGCCCAAGTGGAAATAGCACCCACTTTTTTTATTTCAGGGTATTGTTTTTGTATATACTTGACGGTTTCTTCGATCATGCTTAAGAGACGCAAACCGTGACCTTCTGCTGCCAATCGGTCTCTCAATACCCCAAAAATCACCGAAACATGGGCCGTAATACAAGGAACACTGGCTACCGAAGCCCCAACACGTTGAAGGTGCATCAAAACATCCCACATCGGTAGAACCGGATTTGGCTTAGAACTGTCGCGGATGTAGGTTGCACGGTCGGGTATGCGGTCTGCATAAGACAAAAGTGCAACAGCAGGATGGTCTTGGTCACAGGTGGCTACTGTTTCTTCAATAATTTTATGGAATAAATCTGCGCCGGCAGCAGGGCCAAGACCACCTAAAATGCCAATAATTTTTTGATCGCTCATTTAATGCTTCTAAAAAGGCTATGGTTGTGTAGTTCATTTTGGGTTAAGAGCACGATATAAATTAATGATGTATTCTTTATTTGATTAAGTTTTTAAAACATAACAACTTAATCAAACTATTAACCATCAATAATTGAATAACCGACCACTAACACCAAAGAAAATTAGTTATGTGTTGCAACACGATACGCCCTTAAGCGTTTCTGGTTTGTTTTGTTTTAGGGTTCTAAATGCTTAAGGTAAGAAAAAAACAATGGGCAAAATTTTAGCCAGACGGATAAAACAACAAAAATTTAGCTCGCCCGAACAAGAGGCGCTGCTAAATTTATTGGTGGCTTCGGGGCATATCCGTACCCTCTTAGATAAAATATACACCCAGCACGGAATTACCCATGGACAATATAATGTCTTGCGGATCCTGCGCGGTGTATATCCAAATGGCTATCCCCGTTGCGATATCATTGAACGCATGTTGGAGCCATCCCCAGATGTAACTCGCTTGATTGACCGCTTGCTAAAAGCGGGATTGGTCCAAAGAAAAGCCTCTAAATCCGATAAACGGCTCTCTGTTGCTGTTATCACCCAAGCCGGATTAGCACTTTTGGCGGAGATGGATGCACTTTTGGAGGCGACACATCAGTTTTTTTCACAATTGCTTACACCGGAAGAGTGTCTCCAATTTTCTGCATTGTGCGAAAAAATCTACGCATGGACGCTCGAAGAAAGCCAATTTGCCGAAGCCGTTCCGATATCCCTGAAAAAAGCCTTGTTGACTCCAGAAGAAAAAACCTCATAGATCAATGTGCGTCTCAAATGCCCACAATCACTCGAATAATACCATTAGCTTCATACGTGCGTCATTAATTCTTTCTTCAAGCGTGAATTGTGGGGGTTAATCAGGCTATCGCTATAATGGATTACAACACTTGCATAGACACCAAGTGCAAAAATTTTTCTTTTTGAAATTAATCCCATGCTTCAGTGTGGGGTTGTTTGCGACGGATAACACCTTCGGCTGTAGCCATGATAAGCACAGTTCCAGCGAGGTCACATCTTCATAGAAATCCGTTTCCAAGTCACGATCCAGACCCGTAGGGGGGACATCTTCATAGAAAAACGTCATCAAACGCACGGCATACACGTTGGGGATCGTTCAGGGCTAAAGCCCAATGCTATTCGGGGCCTACTACTCTGCCCTAAAGGACGGGTTTAATATCACATTATGCGTAATTCTTGCTTGATGCCTCCGCCCTAACCGACGACGCTATTGTGGCATTTAGCTTTGTTTTTGCTTGCTTTACGTCTCTATTTAGAATAGCGGAGTTGTCATAATGTTTATTAACCACATGCTTCAGCGTGGGGTTTTGTGAAACGGCCACCACTTTCGATTTTAGCCATGACGAAGCACAGCGGGGCGGCATCTTCCTACGTCGAGGAATAACTGACTGTGCATAGCTGAATACCACGGCCTCTCCGCCCTGAAGGACGGCGGTGCGGTAATGACCATGTCTGATCTAATTCTAATTTCATCTTTGTTAAAAATACAAGAAAGGTCGGTATAAAAAATTGGTTATCGCAATAGATTTTCTTAAATTTATAATTGTAAGCGCTTACACTACTTGAATCTTGTCCTTTTACATAAAATGAAACGAATCTTTTTCCTCATAGCCTACCTTTTGTATCTCCCCTCCCAACTCTCCGCACAAGACGTCCTGCTACAGGGTTTCTATTGGAATGTTCATCCGGGTGATTTGTCTAAGAAAAATAGTGGCGGGGTATGGTGGGACTCGTTATCCACCGTAGCGCCACAATTGGCTGCAGCTGGATTTAAGACGGTTTGGATTCCATCTCCAGCCAAAGGAACTGGTGGAACCGCCGATATGGGATATGGCATCAACGATTATTATGACCTCGGCAATTTTAGCAACCGGATTTCAGGTGCTTTCCGTACCCGATTTGGGAACAAAGCACAACTGTTGAATATGGTTTCTACCGTTAAAGGAAATGGGTTGAAGGTGATGGTGGATGTGGTCTTGAACCACCGTTTTGGGGGAGATGCGGCTGCGCCACACGTTTGTAATCCACAACTTAATAGCGACCAATACACCATTTTCACCCCATCCAGTGGCCGTTTTCCCGGGCAGCCTGACCACTTTAATCCCACTTATCCCCACTGTGACGTAAACGGCCCATACCACAACGCCATTTTTGGGCAAGACATTGGGTATTTCGCCAATATAGACCAATCCCCACCACCCGGTGGATGGTATTTTGGGCCACATAATGTGGGAACTGTTGCCGATTCGCTCATTACTTGGGGACGTTGGTTGATGAATGACATTGGCTTCGACGAAATGCGGATTGACGCCGTAAAACATATTGAGCCAGGGTTCTTAGCGCCTTTCCTTGTAGAAACGAAAAATGGTACACAGCCTTATACCGTTGGTGAATTTTATGATGGCGACTTGGGTGCTCTAAAAAGCTACCTAAACGAAGTAAACACCTTTAATAGCGTTTATGGCTCAAAAAAGAAAAATGCCAGTCTTTCCCTCTTCGACTTTAACATGTATTTTGGTCTAAAGTCCTTACTTAATGATGGCACTGGCGGCTATAATACATGGAATCTCAATACGCTGGGACTAAATTTTAATGGCGTACATGGCGACAATGTGGTAACCTTTATTGAGAACCACGACTTTGACCGAGGCGGGTACAAAGATGCTTCAGACATTAGGGATCCAGACTATAACCCAACTTGCACGGGCGTTGGATATTCTAAATCGGGGCTTTCCTGCTTAAAGTACTTCACCCAAGCCGATCATGACCCTGTATTTCGCGACAAGCACATGGGATATGCCTTCTTAATGGCGCTCCCGCCTCGCCCAATGGTTTTTTGGAAAGATTATTGGTGGTATGGGTTTAAAGATGAGATTGACTGGCTCATGAACCTCCGGCGGACGATGGCAACAGGGTACGCTACACCGGTTGCAAGCCTTAATCCGTGGTTTGGCGTCGAAGGTTACGATAGCAGCAACCATGGCGGCAATATGTTTGCGATGAAGCGCGATGGGATGATGTTTGCCCTCAACGACCGTGCAGACAAACAAGCAGCCGTTTGGGTGGATACGCCTTGGGCAAATGTGGAATTAAAAGATTACTCCGATTCGTTTATGTTTCTTACCAATCCGGCTTTTGGCGATAAACGATCACTCATGAAAGCAGAGCCGCGCAATTATGCATGGTATGCACCCACCGGACGTTACCCCTTACCGAATAATGAAGCCGCCCCAAGTTTCACGGTGACGGCTGCCGAGGGCGGTAAACTCCATTTTGTAGTCCTTCGCGCCTCCGATCTGGCCAATTTTGAGGTTGGTGGAAGTCCTTTACAACCCGGTGACGAAATTGCGGTTCTCGGCCCTAAAGATGCCTCCGGTAAGACTGGCATTGCAGGACTTGGGCGCGTAGGCCAAAGCGTGCGCTGGGATGGTGAGAACGACATGCTCATCGAGGTCTTGGGTAATGGGACGGCAGACAACAACAATGGTCGCTTAAAAGCCGGGGACGACCTCCGCTTCGTCATTCGGAAGCAAAGCACAGGTCAACAATTTTTGACCCAAACCATCACTTGGTTGGCAGATGCCACCGACTTTACCTTTAAGGCCAAACGGCCTAAGTCCCGTGGGGCACAAAGTTTTGGATTAAAGGTGAACAATGCAGCGGGTAAGTACAATATGGGTGCAATTTCCGTAATTTCTGCCTTCACCACCAGTGTAGCAACCGCCAAAGATGCGCCAGAGGCTATAGACACCAAATTGCTGGTAGAAAAAGCGTTGTTATATCCCGCCTACCCGAATCCTTTTAATCCCTCCACCACCCTCTCGTTTGCACTCGCCACCACGCAAACGGTTACCTTAGAACTATTTAACACCCTCGGACAGCGCGTTCAAACATTGTTTAACGGTTCCGTTCCGGCCGGCGAACGCCAGGATATTCGGGTGAATGCAACAAGCCTGCCTTCAGGAACCTACATCGCACGATTGGTAACAGCGGACGGCTTAGTTCGGGCACAATCCTTAATCCTAATGAAATAAACGTCATTCGCCGGAAGTGTCTAAATGGTAGCAGACACCCACAGATGCTTCCGGTTTTTTTGCAACAAAATAAACGTGTTTCATAGATGAAAAAAATATTACTACTTTTGTTGTTATTGCCGGTCACCTTACTGGCACAGCCCGTGGTAGATGGGCAAGGCGGAGATCCCTGCTATAAATCACAAGGAACTTTTAGCGGGAGCAATGGCACATTTGGAGATTGGGGCGTAAAAGAAGTACAGGCGTGTACGCACAGCCAAACGTTGTATATATTCCTGAAAGGAGCCGTTAATCCTACGGGCTATCACGATATTCTGGTGTTTATTAATGCCACCGACAAGACGGGGGGGATTCCAGCGGGTGCTGCGGGCGAAATTCCAGCCGGAAACGACGGCCTCTCCCCTTTCAATAAATATGCTTTCCCGCTTTCAAATCCCATCGAAACGGATTATGGTGTTCGTCTGACGGCTGATGCGGCAAATTTAAAAGGCTATGTGAGCCATATCAATTATTTGACAGGCAATACAGATGCGTATCTGGGAGAAGTAACGTATGGCGGTACGGCAGTAACGTATAGTGGAATGACGTTTGCGCACGTACAAGCCGCCAGCATGAGCGCCGCGACGGGTGGATTTGAACTTGCATTGCCGTATAGCCTTTGGGGTTCCGGAGTGGGTGCACAGTTCCAACTGTATGTGGTGTATGGTAACGAAAATGGCAATGTGTATTCAGTTGCTTCCGGAACCATCCAAACGCCATTATTTAGCGGAACCGCAACGGCCACCGAGCGTGATGAAGTACCAACCACCGCCACCTTAGAGGTGTACCCCAATCCATTTAATCCAGAAGCCACCACCCGCTTTTCGGTTCCCCAAACACAGACCGTGCAAGTGGCGCTGTATAATGCCTTGGGGCAAAAACTGAAAACCCTCTATACAGGAACCGCGGTTGCAGGCCAAAATATTGAGGCACGGATCTCTGGCAATAACCTGCAAAGTGGGGTATATTACCTGAAACTGACCGGAAATTCTGTTTCCCAAACACGGGTGGTTTCCTTGATCAAATAAAGAGACCTCCTTTTCTCAAACAACCTAAACACAAACAATTATGAAAAAGATCGTTACAACTGCCTTGTTTCTCGCTGCCTTTACGGTGAACGCTTGGGCGCAGGATGTTGGATTTGAAGGCACTCCACAAATTCAAATGAATATTAATGGCACAACAAATTGGCAAAATCCTCCGCTTACTAGTTTCTCGCCACCAACAATGTCATCTACCTCTACATTAAAAATAGTGGACGCTGGTGCAAATATATACAAAAATTCAAGTGGGGGGTATGATGTTACAGGCGTTACTTTTAAATATAGAGTGTATCCTAATGGAGGAAGTGCCCCTGCCTATACAACTCAGTCGTTGAATTTTGACAACCAATGGGGAACTGGTTGGCCAAAACAGTATTGGGACTACAACGGAACCGGAAGTACTGCTTTAGACATTAACTTGCTTTCTTTTGTTTCAGGTCCTTCTCTTACATACAGGATTGACGTTCAGTTTTCGTTAAATTGGACAGGGACAGGAGGCCCAGGTACAATAGATGGGTCCACTTATACAGGGACGTTTAATGTGGATAGTAGCCTCCCCATCTCCCTTGCGTCTTTCACCGGAACATCCAACGAAGACAAAGCGACCTTGAACTGGGTAACGATGAGCGAGCTAAACAGCGACCACTTTGATGTGGAGCACTCGGCCAATGGCAGTGCATGGAAAAAAGTGGGAACAGTACAAGCCGCTGGCAACAGCATTGACCTCCGCAACTATAGCTACACCGTAGAAGGCTTGCAAGTGGGTACGCACAGCTTCCGCCTGAAAAGCGTGGACAAAAACGGCGATATTCGCTATACTGCTTCTGTACAGTTAAACGTAGAAGTTCCAGGCCAATATGTGCTGTATCCGGCTTATCCCAACCCGTTCAATCCTTCTACCACCATTACTTTTGCAGTAGCTACCCGTCAAGCAGTGAAGGCAGAAGTGTTTAATGCGTTGGGCCAAAAAGTCCAGACGCTCTTTAATGGAACGCTCGAAGCCAATGTGCCGCAAATCGCCAAGTTTGATGCCGCTGGCTTGCAAAGCGGTATGTACATTGTTCGCGTTTCGGGTGCTAATTTCAAAGCAACCCAAAACGTGACCTTGCTTAAATAAGCTGGAAATAAAATTTCCGTCCAGCAACCGGAGGTGATTTATTCCCCTCCGGTTTTTTTTATGTATGTCTGTGTATGGCCGAAGAACTCTCATCTCCGCCCTGAAGGATGGATTTAACATAGCTTTAGGTATTTTTTTTGCGTGATTTACGGCGCTATTCAGGCGGACGGCCTTATGTTGGCTTTCTGTCTCTTTGCTGTTGTGCGACATAGCCACATGCTCCCCAACTTAAAATTAACCCCATGCTTCAGCGTGGGGTTGCGTGGAACGGATAACACGTTCGGCTTTAACCATGACGAAGCAAAGCCGCATCGGGGGACATCTTCATAGAAATTCGCTCCAAGGCACAATCCAGCCCCGTAGGGGGGACATCTTCATAGAAAAACGGCATCAAACGCAAAGCCCAGCCCCGTAGGGGTGGCATCTTCGTAGAAAGCCGTCATCAAACGCAAAGCCCAGCCCCGTAGGGGTGGCATCTTCGTAGAAAGCCGTCATCAAACGCAAAGCCCAGCCCCGTAGGGGGGACATCTTCGTAGAAAGCCGTCATCAAACGACGGCATACACGTTGGGGATCGTTCAGGGCTAAAGCCCAATCTTATTCGGGGCCTACTACTCCGCCCTAAAGGACGGAGTTATTGTCTTGCTTACTTTCCGGCTCTGTGATGATCGGCGAGCCTTTTTGTTTTTGGTGCTCATATCTCCGCCTGCTTTACGGCTCTACTCAGCGGGGCGGCGTTGCCAAATGCTTTCCGGCATCATAATAACCCCATGCTTCAACGTGAGGTTGCGTGGAACGGATAACACGTCCGGCTTTAGCCATGAGGTGGAAATGAGGATAACTTCAAGGAGTCAATCTCTTTAATAACAACAATTTAAAGTTAGAAGTCTGTGTTAAGACAAAATATTACCACCGCTCTCTCATAACATAAAGATCGAACGGTGGCCAAGCCTCAGACGATGCATCAAAATAGAATATCCGTTAAACCCTCAAAAATCAAACCGATAGCCAAGTGCAATGCGGGTATAGTCGAAAAAGCGCAGGGTGGATACATCCAAAAAGAGATCTGCATTACCATACCTAAAACTGCCTCCGAGCATCAAGTTAACCCCGGAGAAAGCATCTCGGCCACCTCCAACAGCGTCTTTAACCAACCGAACACCATATCCCACGCCCAAATAAGGCTCCACAGCGCGGGCTTGGCGATAGGGCAGCCCGACAACCGCATTCAACGTCCCGCCCAATCCACTACGTGCTCCGGTGTTATAAACCACCTCTGGCACCACTTTGATCATGGATCCGGTTAGTCCAAACCACGCTTGTACGCCAAGATGAAGTCCGTTTTGGTTATTTCCCATGCCTAATCCGCCCAAAACGCGGCCTTCCTTAAACTTGATACTGCGTTTGGCAACAACGGGTACGGAGAAATGGGTGCTATCTGCTACGGTTTTCACATCCAAAACATCACTTTTTTGTTGCGTATCTTGCTTAACCTCTTGTTTTGGTGAGATGACACTTGTGGGGAGGTTTGTGCTAACGACCTCTTTTGGCATCTCGTTATACCGAAGGATGGTCGGCGATTGGCTGATGATGACCTTCCTTTGCAGCGTATCGCGCTTCACCAATTCGGTTTGCAAGGAGTCAACTTTTCGTTCCAATAGTTTTAGCTTTCTTAATAGATCCGGTGGTGTTAATTGAGATGGTGTTTCGCCTACTGGCCGAAAGGTGGACGGTGTTTTCCCAAAACGGATATAGATTTCTCCATCTTCCAACACGGGTAAAGTGATCACTCTGGTTTCTTGGTTTGGCTGAACCTCCACTTTTTGTACGGTCGGTGTCGAGGATGGCTTCGGTGTTGTGGCATCTGCGGCACGATCAACCGCTTTTGGGCCTGCTGATGGAAGGGTTGGTGGGGTGATTGGCGTAACAGGTACGGCATCGTGTAAGGCACGGGTTTCTTGTAGTGTTTTCTGGAGTTGAACCGAGGCTAAAGAGTCCCCACGTGCTTCCGCACGCCCAATAGCACTTTCGAGAGCTTGCATCCTTGCTTCATACGAAGCCCTCATGACGCTCATTTCCTCTTCCCAAGCTTTTTCTGTGGCCAAGCGTTCTGATTCGGATTGGTCTTTTCGGATGACATTGGGTCGGCTTGGCTTCCGGCCAATATTCAGGTTAATTCCCGCATGATACATCCAATTGGTTTTGAGTTGATCTGGCTGGCCTAAGTCATCAAGGTCTTGATTACTTGCCAATATAGCCCTTACGCCACCATTCAGTGCAATAAACCGCCCAACAGGAACAGTTATGCCGCCCCCGCCCATAACAAAAGGTGTATCGTCTGGTCTAAACCCATTTTTACCGACGTAGGTGTCACCAACGTCTAACATTCCACCACCTAAGGCTAAGTAGGGTGTAATACCCATGCCTTCATTTAAACGGAAGTTTAGTTCGCCGCCATACATCCGTAGATCGTCTTTTTTCCAAGTCTCATCCTGAATCCCCTGCCAATAAAAGCCCCTCAGCCCAAACAAAGGCCCGAAGTTTAGACCCGCATTAGCACCTGCTACACGGGTACTCCGGAAGGGTAAGTCCTCCGAGAAGTCCAGTTTCCCCAAAAACGCATGAGCGGGCACACTTAGGCCGGAGAATCCACCGGAAAATTGCTGCATCATCTCCCGATCCACCTTTGTCAGTTGTCCAGATTTTCGCCCGCCCAAATACAAAGCAAATGAGGCTCCAGCACCCCAATGCTGGAAGTTTCTACGTTCGGTGGTTCCGGTATTGATTTCCAATTCATCCAAGGTTTGTGCATCCACAAAAGTGGCGAGCGGATTAAGCCGAAAAGCGGTATTTCGGGCATAAATCGAGAAGGTAAGCCGATCAATGGAGCGAAGGGTGAGGCCGCCTCCCACATTCAAAAAAATGGAAGATCGGTCGTTCTCGTCAGACGGTTTGAAGGTTTGCACACCCGCGCCAAGGGTTAGAAAAGGGAGGACATTCCCCCGCATTAAATTAAAGCGCAAATCCCCACCCATCTTCTTATAGGCCAACGTTTGCGTTCCCAATTCGTTTTTTTGAAACGCAGTTAGTCCAGTGACTTTAGCCCAATCGGTTTCTATTTTATTATTCCAAAGGTATTGCGCACGAAGCTCTACAAACTCCCCAAATCCAAATCCAACTTGCCCGCCCACTAATGGAGCGTTGCGTAATCCGAGGCCTGGATCCCATCGAACATATTCCACCGAAGGGGAAAGGGTATAGCTTAGCCCAGATACCTGCGCCGTTAGGTCAATACGTGCCAGGAGCAAGCCAATTAAAGTTAATAATAACAGTGATTTATAATAGGTAATATTTTTCATATGATTGGTGGTTATAAGGTGTATATGAGAGAAGCGACTTTAAGAGCCATTATAATACATTCTTCGCAGTTGAAAAACCGGAAAATTTCGGTTTAGTGTAGTGTCTTATTTGCTATTCATGTAGTAAAAATCCCTACACTTCACCGCAACTTCGCTAATGGATTTATTATTTTTATAGAATAATCAAGTAAGCTGATGACGACTATGATCCACCGCAGAAATTTATATTATCCGAGAAGTAAATGATATTTATTTGTAACAACTCAAATAGGTTGTATTGCATTTAGAACCCATGACTCACATAGGCTTAACTTATTAGGCTCACCGGTGTTTGTCGTGGGCATAAAAAAAGCGACCTCATGAACATGAAGCCGCTTTATAAGAACTCGATTTGAATCAGTCCACTTCTTGGATCGAAACCTGAACAATCTGATCCCCTTGTTCAATTTCATCCACCACCTCCACCTTACCTGAGGTCACCTTTCCAAAAACCGTATGCTTTCCATTTAACCAAGGGGTTTGGATATGGGTGATAAAGAATTGGCTACCGTTAGTACGTGGCCCCGCATTTGCCATCGAGATCACGCCGGGTTCATGTACCAACGGGTTTCCTGTAAACTCATCCTCAAAGCGATAGCCTGGGCCACCACGTCCGGTTCCAGTAGGATCTCCCCCCTGAACCATAAAATCGGGAATTACGCGGTGGAAGATGGTTCCATTATAAAACCCTTCCCGCGCTAAGAACACGAAATTATTGACGGTTTTGGGCGCATACGCAGGATAAAGTTCCAATTCGATATTGCCCTTCGAGGTTTCGATCGTGGCGAGATACTTTTTTTCCACATCAATGGCCATTTCCGGCGCAGCGTCCCATTGTGGGAAGTCCTTTTTACCAAAAAGATTAAACATGTAGCTTTTATTTTGTGTAAAGGGATTGACCTAAGCGGTCAAAAACACACGAAAATACGGCACGGATCAACTATTCTACAAGATCTGCACGGACAGTCAACACAGGCGAGGCGGCTTTTGTTGCATCGTATGTTGGAGCAAGTTGCACAAATGTAATTCGATAGCCCATGACCACAATACTTTGATAATGATTGGCTCCGGCGTCAGTAGAAAACAGGGAGAATGTTTTTTCTTGGCCATCAGGCGTTCTCAATATCAACTTCAACTCGGCAACACCCTCCCAGAAACACTGGACGTCCGGTGCGCACCGAGAATCCGCCACCACCTTGTCGAAGTATAATCGGGCATTTGCGGGCAACGTGGCCGCTTCTTTGGGCTTCAGCAAATACTCGTCTCCATGTTGCGTTTTGAAGGTATTACAACCGGTGATGGATAAGGCCAAGAGTAAGAAAAAAGGTAGTGCAGTTGTCTTCATATATGTAATTCCTTGTTTTCCCTGATACACCCGATGAAGCAAGCACACCTATTTGCGCGAGATATGTATTGGTTAAATCCTACTAACCTCAACCAACGGCCTCCACCTTGTCTCCCCAACGGGGGTTTTAGTGCTCAACTTGCTACCGGTTTATGGCAAGTTTCCGGCTACGACTTTTACAAAATAAACTCGATACAAATGTTATTTTAATCGGAATTGCGCCGTAAACTGGTGTAACTTCCCAGCCGAAGACCAGTTGTTGTAGCCATAGTCTAAACGAAACTGGGCGATTTTTATCCCGAAGCCCACACCTAATCCTGCCATATCCAGCCGATTCCGAACCCGTAGCATCTCGTTCCGGAGTGGATTATATCCTAAGCGGAAATTCATGGCCGTTCCTAACCGAAATTCCCCTCCAATACTAAAGTGATTCAAGACACGACGCGCCGTAATGGCCTGCTCTTGCTCCCATTCCAACAAGTTATAGGCCATCACCGAGAGGGTAAAAGGCATGTATTTTAGCTTTTGCGATACCCCAATACGTAGATCGGTGGGCAATTCATCGGCTGTTTCTCCTAAATTGTCTAAGGTTTTTCCTACATTCAGCATACTGGCACTGGCCGTAAATCCGCCCTCGTCGTTATGGTAAACCACGCCAAGATCGGCAGCAACTGCACTTGCGCGGTATTCTGCAATGCGAGACCAAATGCCATGTACATTCATCCCGTAACGAAGACGGGAAGAATAATCACGAGAGATTCCAGCCGTTATCGCGACATCACCCGCCGAGAAGAATGGCCCTATACACGATGCGTATTCGTTGCCGTCTGGACACGCCTCCTCTAGTGCGCCATAATCCATTGCCCGTAACCCAACAGCCACCGTACCCACTTTAGGCAAATGATGGGCATAAGCGCCAGATGTTGAGCGTGCATCTGCAAGGTAAAGCAGTGCAGATGCCGACAACACGCCCGCCGAAGACGGCTCTAAAGTGGCGGGATTGTAGAAAAAGGTATTTACATCCCCACTCATTCCGGCATATGCGCCTCCCATCGCCATTGCCCGCGCCGAGGGTTCAATACGAAGAAATGAAAAACTGGTGGGCTGGAGGCTAGGTTGAGCGCTTAAGACGAAAGGGAAAAGGAAAAAAAGCAGGGCGAACAAGGTGCGCTTCATGGGCTTGGTGCTTTAAAAGTGAACAAATATTAATGTGTAACAAGCACCATGAGAGGTTGTTTTTGACAGGTCATGTTATGATTTTGGGATAAAATTGCATTTACAACCCATCGAAATCCATCTGGTTCCAAAAAAGCTGTAAGCCTGCGACCATTTCAAAACAAATCAACATCGCAATTAACCGATTTTAAACGTATCTTAAGCCCTGCAACCATAAGTTCCGGTACTTGCCCTTCAAAGCGATGCCACAACCCAACAATGGCCCCATGAAGACCGATTATAGCACCTTTACTCCTGCTCCCCCCTATGTTACTGGAGGTTTAGCCCCTTTTACGCCCACACAAGCTATGCCTTGGAACCGAGAAAGGGTGATGCACTTGCTTAGGCGGACAGGTTTCGGTGCTACACCCAGTGATGTTAATGCTTTTTTAGGCCAATCACCCTTAGAAGCGGTTAATCAGATTGTGAACAACGCGCTTAACCGTCCGCTTCCAACAGCACCCACTTGGGCTACCACAGGCTTCCCTGCCTCAACGGCAACACAGGCAGAGAAGGACACCTACAATACCAATGCCCGCAACTGGCTTTATGAATACCAGAACACATGGTATAAAGAAATGCGTGGTGGCACCTTGCGGGAAAAAATGACGCTATTTTGGAGCAATCATTTTGTGACGGCCTATGGTAACTATCTTAACAATGGCCCCTTTGGATATCAGTACATAGATTTACTTAGGCGATATGCCTTGGGGAATTTTACGGGCTTTGTACGTGAAGTTGGTAAACTCCCGGCCATGCTCTATTATTTGAATGGCCGGGATAATCGCAAGGGTGCGCCAAACGAGAACTATGCCCGTGAGTTGTTAGAACTCTTCACGA
Organism: Rhodothermia bacterium; assembly: GCA_017303715.1. Classification (GTDB taxonomy): domain Bacteria; phylum Bacteroidota; class Rhodothermia; order Rhodothermales; family UBA2364; genus UBA2364. The sequence goes on from JAFLBZ010000016.1 coordinate 53,285, forward strand.
TGGGGATTGGTCATTATACCCAAGAAGATATTGTCCAAGTGGCCAAAGCCCTCACCGGATGGCAAGTAAATACCCAAACCCTAAGTTCCTTCTTGAACAGTACACGTTTTGAGACTGGGAACAAAACCATCTTTGGCAAAACGGGTGCATGGGGTTATGACGACGTAATATACCTGATCTTCTCGGAGCGGAAAACAGAAGCGGCACGCTTCATCTGTGGTAAACTCTACAAGTTTTTTGTTTACCACATTCCGAATGACGAAATTGTCAATCAATTGGCAGACCTGTTTATTGCAAACAATTTCGAGATCGCACCCGTTTTGCGTACCCTCTTTGCTAGTACGCACTTCTTTGAATCGGCTTTTATTGGAGCGAAATACAAAAGCCCGACCGAGCTTACCCTTGGCCTTTTTAATGAAGTTGGGCTTCCCACCTTCTCCGAAGCCAATTATACGTCTATTATCCGAACGTATATGAACCGTGCAGACCAAATGCTCATGTCGCCACCCAATGTGGCCGGATGGCCGGAGTATCGTTCATGGATTTCCGCCAATGCGTTAGCCAGACGCTGGGACTTGTTGGGCATTTTGACCTTAGGAACAAAAACCATCCCAGCGCTTCCGGTAAAGATTTTCGCTTTGGGATTGCCCAATATCGGAGACCCTTACGAACTTGCCTTCGAGATGGCCAACCGCTTGGTTTCCGTCCCGTTTCCATCCTCCGAGAAAACCGCTTTGGGACTCAAATTATTGGATGGAATGCCTGATTATGAGTGGTCTATCAATGCCTCTACTGCCGAGAGTAAACTTAAAAACTACTTACGGTATTTGGTTCGTTTACCAGAATTTCAGTTGTGTTGATCCCTTCTTTTCCTTTCCAAACGTTCAATATTCAAATTATATGTGCAATTCTCATACAAAAGACTCCCAAAAGAATAAAGCTGAAGAAGGCCGCTTTGGTGATGCACTGGCCCACGGCGAAGCCCACACCAATGACCACGTCCGTTGGACACGTCGCGACTTCTTGTATCGGGTGGGAGCAGCCTCCCTAGGTGCAAGCCTAATGATGAGCGGATTACCCGTTCGTGCATATGGCGGGAGCAACCTCTTGGAACGTCTATCGCTCCTTAATACCGACAAGATTCTCGTTATTATTCAGTTGAATGGCGGGAACGACGGCTTAAATACTGTAATTCCAGTCACTAACGACCGCTATTACAGCAACCGCCCAAACATTGGTATCAAGGCCGCAGATTCCATCAAGCTATCCACCGAATACCACATCCACAAATCTTTGACCAACCTCCAAAATGCTTGGGGCAACGACGAAATGGCCGTTTTGCACTCGGTGGGCTATCCTTCCCCCAATTTATCGCACTTCCGAGCAACCGATATTTGGGTTTCTGGAAGTGGTTCCAACGACTATTGGGAGGATGGTTGGATGGGGAGAAGTTTGGATGCCGAGTATCCTGAATACAAAAACAACCCAACCCCTTATCCGCTGGCGGTTCAGATTGGCTCCGTTGCTTCTATGCTCTTTCGTGGGCCTGATACCGCCATGGGGCTTTCGGTTTCGGATCCAGCCGAGTTTTACCGCATCGTCTCTGGTGGGTCGGTCTATGATCCCCAGAATGTCCCTGCAACACATTATGGGACGGAGCTCTCATATGTCCGCTCTGTCGCCAATGATTCTGTCGTCTATGGGACAGCACTCAAAACCTCCTACGACAAAACAAAGTCTAACGTTACGTATCCTTCTAATAGCTTTGCCGGAAGTTTAGCGATTGTCTCCCGCCTTATCCGAGGAGAATTGGGCGCACGTATCTACCACGTCTCTTTAGGCGGTTTCGATACGCACGCCGCGCAGACCAACACCCATGCAAGCCTCCTCACCCAATTGGGCGATGCCGTAAAAGCCTTCACCGACGAGCTTAATGCCGCCGGTTACGGAGACCGTGTCCTCTCCATGACGTTTTCGGAATTTGGCCGACGTGTAAAAGAAAATGGTTCTGCCGGAACCGATCATGGGACTGCCGCACCAATGTTTTTATTTGGAAAAGGCGTAAATGGCGGCTTTTTTGGAACTGGGCCAGACTTGGTGAACTTGGATGCAGGCGGAAACATCAAGTACAGCACAGACTTCCGAGCCGTGTATGGCACTATTCTGCTTAATTGGTTTGGAATGTCCGTTACCGAAGTGCAACAAATTCTTGGTTTATCATCGTTTTCCGTTGGAAATTACCTCCCCTCGTTGGTGGCAACCTCGACCAATGAAGACCAACCAATACCCAATGCCATCACCCTTGAACAAAACTTCCCAAATCCTTTCCAAGAAATTACCACCATCCGCTATCATTTGCGCCAGCCAATGAAGGCAACGGTTCGCGTTTTTGACCTAAACGGACGTGCGATTGCAAAACTCACAGACCAATTCCAAAGCGCTGGCACTCACGAACTTCAGTTTAATGGAGATTGGTTGCCCAATGGCCGCTATATTGTGCGTTTAGAAACCCCGATTGGGGGCACTTCCAAACAAATGACCATCAGCCGATAGGCCCTCCTGACGAAGTGTTTTTCAAAGAATAACCAACTTTTTTCAAAAACAGAACCCGAACACGGTAACGAAGTATTTTTGGTTTGATTTTATAAGACCAAGCTAAGGTTTCCGGTGTCAACAACGAACGATAATTCAGGTCATATTCCTTTTTGGGCGGAACTCAGCCGCAAAGCGGTGCATCTTAGCTCGTTGGGCATCTCGGCATTTGTATGGGTGTGGGGAGCGGCCTTGGCCCTCAAAATTTTGATTCCACTGTTTCTTTTATTCCTTCTGGGAGATGTTTTGCGGGCAAAATCTGCTTATTTCAGGACGTTAATAGACCATACAATGGCCTTCATGATGCGAGACTTTGAGTTGGTTCCCAATAAACTAATCATCAATGGGGCAACATGGGTATTGTTAGGGGCCGTATTAACGTTCTCTATTTTCCCCAAAGACATTGCCCTTGCTGCGTTTAGCATTTTGATCTTAGGAGATGCCTTTGCCGCCATCATTGGCCGCTTGTACGGCAAAACACCCTTGGGAAATACCGGAAAAAGTGTTGAAGGCAGTCTCGCTTTTGTCTTTTTTTCCTGCTTGGTCTATCCCTTGGTTCCAAACCTTGGCTTCTCCCCTTTGTTATTTACCATCCTCATAGCCGCAGTTGTGGAAGCACTCCCCCTCCCTTTGGATGACAATATTCGTATCCCACTTGTGGCCGGAAGTGTACTTTGGCTCTTGCAATCCGCTGTGTAAACATGCTTCTTCCCAGACTTTCGCCCTTTCCACAACCCAAATTATACCATTTCACGATGCCCGTAATGTTGATGCACGGTATGGGGCTTATGGGGACAATAGGGCGGAGAGGCATGTTAGACCCTGTCGCCCTCTATTTGCGGCTTCATGGTTGCATGGCATTTGCGCCCAATGTTGCACCCTACCACCATACCGAAACGCGGGCATTGGCATGGAAAAACCATCTCCTCCACATTCTGGATGAAACCAAGAGCGATAAAATACACCTGATTGCACATTCTTTGGGAGGTTTAGATGCACGCTTCTTGGTGAGCAAATTGGAAATGGCGCCTCATGTAGCCCAAATAACCACTATCGCAACGCCACATCTTGGCTCATACTTGGCAACGTTCTTTCTAAAAAAACCGGCCTTCCTTTCTCATACCATGGTACGGTTCTTGAACTTTACGGGGCAATACAGCCTCCCCGACGCCCCGTCGAATGCCCTAAAAGTGCTGCAACAACTCACGCCCGAATACATGATCAACCACTTTAATGTGGACGTTCAAGATCATCCAGAGGTGGTTTATCGCTCCATTGCAGCGCGTGCCGGTAAAAATACGCCTGAACCCATTTCTCCGCTCCTTTTTACCCAAAACCGCATTCTTTATGGCCAAGAAGGAGAAAATGACGGCTTGGTATCGGTAAAAAGTGCGATCTGGCGCGGTTTCTCCGAGACCATAGAAGCAGATCATCTTACCCATATTGCCATTGCACCCAAAAACAAAAAACAAAAAATGCTATCGCGTTACCTTAATTGGGTCATCGAGGCAGACAAACAAGCCATGTCAAACCGCTAAACCGACCTGTCCATGTGCCCACTTTTCGCCGTTGTCGAGAAATAAATTTTATTGCACTCATCGCATATTTGCACCATTCTTTTTTGCGATTGCTTATATTAGAACTTTATGGTTCTTGTCCCAATATCCTACGGGACTTAACTTTCCCTTAAATGGAATTCCAACAATGAACGGAACCGTCATGCCGGAAATTTTAACGCGCCGTAAAACAGATCAACAGCGCCGATCCGACCCACTTGGGAGGCTCGAACAATTTTATCATGCTGCTAAAAAGGGTGAATGGAGCATCAAAGATTTGCCTTGGGAAAATGCAGATCCGGTGCCCCGTGTAGAAAGTGAGCGCTGGCGTATTGTTTGGGCAAGCGTGGTGCAACAACAATTACAAGCAGACATTATTGCTGTAGAAGCCGCTTCAAACCTCTTGGTGGACGTAACCGAGTTCGAGGCACGCATGTATTATTCCACGATGGTGAGTGACGAGGCCCGACACTGTGAAGCATGGACTAAATTAGCCCATATGTTAGACCCCGTTGAGGCGCATAACCCTTATCTGGCTGAAATGGGTGATATCTTCCGTGAAGAAAAAGGCTTGGAAAACCGCGTACTTGCCTTCCAAGTATGCTTTGAGGGAGCCGCCATTTATGCATTCAAAGAAATCTCGGCAGCTGCGCACCAAACCATTTTGGGGGATATGGCAACGCGATTAATCAGGGACGATAGCATCCACCACAATTCCGGTGTTGCTTATGCGGCCTACCTCCTCTCGAAAGTACCCGAATCACAAAAGAAGGACTTGCACAAGACCCTAAAACGCTACGCCCCGTTGTATGTTGAAAGCACCCTCTGGAAGCCCAAAGCCCGTCAGTGGGTGGCACGCTTCACCGCACAACGCGACCGCGAATTGCTCCATCGGAACCAAGTTCTCATCAATAAAGCCGTGCTGGGGCTTGGACTTGGGCCAGTTTTCGACATCTAATGCCATTTTATGCGCATTTCAAGCCTCCGTTCCTTATTTAAGGGGCGGAGGTTTTTCTATAGAGGAATGTTTTTTTATTTGGAAGTGTATTCAATTAAATGTATCTTGTTACTACAAGTAAATACATGACTTTATCTAATTTCTTGACAAAACACGATGGTACAACATTTCACAGGCGATCTTTTGGCGCTGCTCATTGGCCTTTCTTTAGGTCTTATTGGTGGTGGCGGGTCTATTCTAACCGTACCGGTTTTGGTTTATGTTATGGGTATAAACCCAGTTATTTCAACAGCTTATTCCCTTTTTATTGTAGGCAGTACTTCCTTGGTTGGTGCGGTGGACTATGCCAAAAAGAATTTAATTGACTTCAGAACAGCAGCCGTTTTCGCATTGCCATCTTTTCTGGCTGTTTTTTTGGTACGAAAGTACGTCGTACCTGCCATTCCAGACGTCTTGTTCAGCCTTGGTGGATTTACATTGACGCGGGAAATTGCTCTTATGGTCTTATTTGCGGTCATCATGCTTGGGGCTGCATTCTCCATGATTTTCAGTTCAACAGCAAAAGAAAGTACGGCCACAGGGTCGTTCAATTACCCGCTGATAATGTTTGAGGGCTTGGTGGTTGGGGCCGTAACGGGGTTGGTAGGTGCTGGCGGAGGCTTCCTGATTATTCCGGCATTGGTACTCTTGGCGAATCTGCCTATGAAAAAAGCCGTCGGAACCTCCCTTCTGATTATTGCCGTAAAATCTCTTTTTGGTTTTATGGGGGATGTGATGAACCTGCCCACCATAGATTGGCAACTATTGCTCACATTTACCCTATTTGCCTCCATTGGAATTTTCGCCGGAAGTTATTTATCCAAATACGTTGCTCCGGCCTCTCTTAAAAAAGGTTTTGGCTGGTTTATTGTGGTGATGGCGGTTTATATTCTGGTAAAGGAACTCTTGCTAAAATAGCGTATGTTCCTTTTTTTCCACATACTCGTGCTGCTGTGCGCTTAGGCGAAAAGATTATTGTTCAGGTGGTGGGAAGAGCTTGGCTTCGACTACGCCCAGCCAACTACCGGGCCTCTAAAATATGCAGGGGTTATATAAAAGCCGTTCTACAGAAAAATTAAGCGATAATACTTTTTACACAACCCCGACATAACAATTAAAATCCTTTTCCAACGCACGGCATACACGCTGGCATCGTTCAGGGCTAAAGCCCCTTTTGCTATAGGTTGTTCTCACCTCCGGCCTAAAGGACGAAGTTAATATTTTGCTTCACTTTTCATCTCTGGCAAGCTATTGCTTTTGGGTTGCGCTCACCCTCGCCCTAAAGGACGGAGATAATGTAGCATTTGGCTTTCTTTTTACTTGCTTTACGTCTCTATTCAGACGAACCGTGTTACCAGATGCTTTCTGGCATTATAGTAACCGTGGGGTTTCGTGCAATGGCTCCCACCTTCGGCTTTAGCCATGACGAATCACGCCCCAGCCTCGAAGGAGTGGCATCATAATAAAAACCCGTTCCCAACGCACGGCATACACGCTGTGTGATCGGAATCATATGTTTAGGATATGGAGAAATCCAAAAAAAGCCCTGAAACAACAAGGTTTTCAGGGCTTTGGGGGTAAGGGAGGGGAAAGACCTAAGACGGACTTCTTTTTAAATCCGGTCTGCGATACGTGCGTTCCAATCCTCGCGCAACGCCTCTAAAGTGATTTTCCCGGTTACGTCGCCCGCAAACGCAATGAGCAACATTTTCTTTGCAGCGGCCTCATTTAATCCACGGGCACGCAAATAGAACAAAGCTTCGTTGTCCATTTTTCCGGTTGCAGCCCCATGCGAGCATTTGACATCATCGGCATAAATTTCCAATTCGGGCTTGGTGTAAATTCGCGCTTCGTCCGAGGTCAAGATAGTTTTATTGGACTGATAGGCATTTGTTTTCTGGGCGTCCTGACGTACCATAATCTTGCCATTAAAAACGCCAGTTGATTTTCCACCCAAAATATGCTTATAGGACTCATTAGACGCGCAATTGGGGCAAGCGTGATCCACAAAAGTAGCATTATCAACGTGCATATTCCCTTGGGTCACGACAACGGCATTTAGGTTAGTTTCACAAAACTCGGCATTGGGCAGATAATTTTGGTTGTTCCGCACCTCTTTACCGGAAAGCGTCAGCACATTTGTTGAAAAAACCGAACCTGTTTCTTGCTGACTGGCAAGGGTATGGTGCTCTTTTGTATCCTCGCCCACATCCTGAAGGAGATGATAGGACACTTGTGCGTGTTCTGCAATCCTCCATTCCGAGACCATATTCACAAAGGAAGCCGTTGCGGAAAGCGCGATTCGGCTCTCCACGATACGAATTGAAGCGCCCGAATCCACTACAACCAACATACGCGGCTGGACGAATGCATCATTGGCCACGTTCACCAAGTTTACGATGTGCAGAATGGGCGCTACCATCTTGCCGGCCTTCACTTGTACCAACAGGCCATCGGTCAATAAGGCTGTATTTATCGCTACAAAAGCATCTTCAGCGGGATTCGCGATTTGATCAAAGTACCGCAGAGCTTGTTCATTCCCAGCGCGGAGCGCATCCGCAAGGGGTTCAATGTTCACACCATTCGGTATTGCGTCTAATTTTGACAGGTGTGGCGAATAAGTCCCATTGATCAAAACCACCACCAAGCCATCCATTTCAGGAAGTGCAAGCGAAGCTATCGTGGCCGCATCTGGAGGCTCCGCCGGAAGCGCGACAAGGTCTTGTTCTAAGGCAAAATTACGGAAGGGTGAATATTTATATCGTTCGGATTTTGTCTTTGGAAAGCCACTTCCCAGAAAAGACGTTAAGGCACGCCTTTGAAGTTCGGGTAAAGGCAGCCGTGTGGCTTCGGCGGCAAACCGATCCATTAACTGTTGTTCAAGCGTGGGTATGGACATTGTTTCCGTTTGGGTCATTTCATTCATGGTTTTATCCCGCAACTGCGTTTAGGCGGCCTCAAGGGCTAATTCCTCTTTGATCCAGTCGTATCCTTTTTCTTCAAGTTCTAAGGCCAATTCCTTGGTTCCGGACTTAACAATGCGGCCATTTACCAAGACGTGTACAAAGTCCGGTACAATGTATTCAAGCAATCGTTGGTAGTGGGTAATGACCAAAAAAGACCGTTTGGCACTCCGCAAGGCATTTACGCCATTGGCCACAATACGTAGCGCATCAATATCCAACCCAGAGTCAGTCTCGTCCAAAACAGCGAGTTTTGGTTCTAACAAAGCCATCTGAAAGATTTCGTTTCTTTTTTTCTCACCACCAGAGAAGCCTTCGTTCACAGCGCGATTGGTCAGGCTTTCCTTCATTTCCACCATGGCCTGTTTTTCTTTGATTAACTTCAGGAAGGCGGCGCCGGACAATGGTTCTTGGGAACGATACTTCCGAACACTATTTACCGACTCCCGCAGGAAGGTCATCATATTAACGCCGGGGAGTTCGACAGGGTACTGAAATGCCAAGAACAAGCCTTCACAAGCGCGTTCATCCGGTTCCATTTCTAATAATGCTTGTCCGTCAAACAAAACCGTTCCTTCCGTCACCTCGTATTCTTCTCGCCCCGCCAAGACCGAAGCCAAGGTGCTTTTGCCAGAGCCATTTGGCCCCATAATGGCATGAACTTCTCCGGGCTGGATATTCAGGTTTACCCCGCGTAGTATTTCGTGCCCCTCAACTGCGGCATGAAGGTTTTGAATTTCTAACATGGTTTATTTTTAAGTTTGATTGTTTTTTTCTATTCTGCCAACGTGGTGGCTAAACCGTCCAAACGGTAACTGTTATTGGGCACGCCATGCCACAAAAGCATGGGCTGTGCTTTGATAATGGTTTGCAAAAGCAGTATAATTCAGCATGAATTTTTGCCATACGTAGAGCGAGGCTTAGCCAACAGAGCCTTCCAATTCGATCGCCAAAAGTTTCTGCGCCTCTACCGCAAATTCCATCGGTAGTTTTGCAAGAATTTCCTTCACAAAACCATTTACAATCAATTTTATGGCGGCTTCTTCGCTTAATCCCCGTTGTTGGCAGTAAAAAATCTGGTCTTCTCCTACTTTGGAAGTGGTTGCTTCGTGTTCTACCTTTCCGGAATTGTTCAGGATTTCGATATAGGGGAAGGTATGTGCCCCACAACGATCGCCAAGCAGCATAGAATCGCACTGGGAGAAGTTCCGAGCATTTGCCGCATTTTTCCCGATTCGAACCAAGCCTCTATAAGCATTCTGACTTCTACCCGCCGAAATCCCTTTCGAGATAATGGTGGAGGAAGTGTTTTTGCCCAGATGGATCATTTTCGTTCCGGTATCGGCTTGTTGGTATCCTTTTGTAAATGCGACCGAGTAAAATTCCCCTACACTATGATCGCCCTTCAAGATTACGGAAGGATATTTCCAGGTAATAGCAGAGCCTGTTTCGAGCTGTGTCCAAGAAATTTTGGCGTGACTGCCTTCGCATATCCCACGTTTGGTGACGAAGTTATAAATCCCGCCTTTGCCTTCTTTATCCCCCGGATACCAGTTTTGGATGGTAGAATATTTAACCTCGGCATCCTTCATCGCAATAATCTCCACCACTGCGGCATGGAGCTGGTTTTCGTCGCGTTGAGGTGCAGTGCAACCCTCCAGATACGACACATAAGAACCTTCTTCTGCCACAATCAAAGTGCGTTCAAACTGTCCGGTTCCGGCCTCGTTGATTCTGAAATAAGTTGAAAGTTCCATCGGGCAACGCACACCTTTCGGGATATAACAGAAAGAGCCATCAGAGAAAACGGCGGAATTGAGTGCGGCATAAAAGTTATCGGTATAAGGGACAACAGCGCCAAGATACTGCTGCACGAGTTCGGGGTACTTCTCGACGGCCTCGCCGAAAGAGCAGAAAATGATTCCCAATTCTGCCAATTTTTCTTTGAATGTGGTATGCACCGAGACGGAATCCATTACCACATCCACCGCTACCCCCATCAAACGCTCTTGCTCCATCAACGGAATTCCAAGCCGCTCGAAGGTTCTGAGTAATTCGGGATCTACTTCGTCGAGGCTATTGTATTTGGGTTTACTTTTGGGTGCAGAGTAATAACTGATGGCCTGAAAATCGGGCAGGTTATATTTTAACAACGGCCATGTAGGATATTTTTCAGGGCTATTGTCTAATAATGATACAAAATGGCGAAATGCTTTGAGACGCCAAGCCAAGAGCCATGCGGGTTCTCCTTTTTTAGAAGAGATCAACCTCACAGTATCTTCTGTTAGGCCAGCAGGCGCGGTTTCGGCATCAATCTCGGTAACAAATCCCCACTCATATTCGCGGTCGGCAACTTCGTGAAGGATGGCAGTATCACTCGTCATAAGGCTTGGTTTAGGGCTATATAAGGGCCGTGCTTATTTATATTCAGTCTAAAATAACAGTCACAAACCAATTTCGTTCCATGAAGAATAGGAAAAAGTTGCGGCTCGGTGTAGGGAAAACACTTACACCTCTACTTACTCTTTGTCAATATCCGCCAAAAAAGTGGCCTTGTGCAGACCTCAACATGAAATTATTATCCACATAGGATGAGATTGGTACAAAACTTGAAGTCGTGTTAATCACACTCATTTACCTACTACCGTTCTACCTCCTATTGCTCCATGAACAAATTCACACCTCTTGCAACTACTTTTGCTGATGGCCCAACGATCGTTCGCCAGCAACAAGGTGCAACCATTGTGGCCATCGCCAATCTCAAGGGAGGGGTTGGTAAAACCACTACGGCTGTTAACCTTGCAGCAGCCCTTGCAATCCGGTCTCGTGTACTCTTGGTGGATTTAGACAGCCAAGCCTCTGCATCGCTCTCTTTGGGGATTGGGCGACGTCAACAAACGCCCTCTGTATTAGATGTCATGATGAATTACGCCCCTTTCGGTCGCGCAATTCGTAGCACAACGATTCCGGGCTTAACCGTATTACCAGCGCATGTGGACTTGGCAAAGTTTGATGCTTATATCGCCAATGCCAGAAACCACATTTTCTTGCTGCAAAAGGTATTGCACCATGTACGCGGGAATTATGATTTTATATTATTGGATTGTCCTCCCGCGCTTTCACTTGTCATGCTAAATGCCTTTGTCGCAGCCGATGCCTACGTCGTACCGATCACACCCAACGCTTTGGCTTTCGAGGCCATGAAAACATTCTTCAAGGAGTTGGAAACTTGGCGAGCAAAATACCATGTACAAGCCAAGCGGTTGGGTATTCTACGGACAATGGTGGACGCCCGATCTAACCATGCGCGAAAAATATTACAACGCCTTCAAGACAGTTTTGGAGACGATCTTTTTGAGACCGAGATCAAGATGAATGTCCGGTTGGCGGAAGCGCCAGAATCGGGTAAAAGTATCTTAGAGTACGACGGTTCCAGTGCTGGTGCACGGTCGTATTGGGCATTCAGCAAGGAATTTTTGAGCCGTTTAGGGCAGAACAAAAGCGAAGATACCATCATTGCAGGAAATGCCTTGCCTCTTGCCGGAGACAGACAACCTGTTTCGGGGATTAGGACAGGTATTTTTGAATTAAACAAAGGGTCTTATGTTCCTATTCGTGTAGAGGAAGAAAAGGCGGTGTAATTTTGGGCATAGTGCATTCGTAGAAATTGGGGTTCCCATTCGGGGAAAGTATGGCTCATTGTTCAGGATCACGAACAATGGGCCGTTTTCTTTTTAGCAAAAACCAAATTGCAACCTTATCACATTTGGCTCGTCATTTCCCTATCTTATAGGATCAGATTGATGTCCTAAAACCCCACGAAAATGATTCATCTGAATATACTTGACGTCGCCATCCTGCTTTTTTGCATTTATCAGGGTTATAAAGGTTATACAAAGGGCGCTATTAAAACCATTATTCCATTAATTTACTGGGTCGTCGCTTTTTTTGGAGCTGTATTTTTGATGCGGCAATTGGGAGATCTCTTTTTTGTCAAAGTGCTTGGTTTTAGTGTGATGCTATCCTCCATCTTATCTTTTGCTTTGATCATCGTGGTGGCCGTTTGGGGGTATAGGAAAGTATTAGATTTTTTAGAAGATGTCGTTGGTGGCTCCATCACTCTGGCCAATCATCTCATTGGCATGGTGGCAGGGGCGCTTAAAGGCTTTTTTCTGGCGAGTATGATTCTCATAACTTCATCAAACATCGGTATTCCAAGCCAAAACACCCGAAATTCATCTTCTCTATATGGCGACACCACCAATTTCTCGGTTCGGATGCTAAAATACGTTAGCCTTGTATGGCCACAGGCCGAGGGATTTGCCGAAAAGTTTAAGACCAATGTCTCCAAATAGTGTTTTGAAGATGGTAAGTACATAGAGGTGTATCGTGATTCCCGTTTCATTAACCTTAGAAAACTTTTTAAGTTACCGTAAACCCGAAGAGCCGCTTAATTTTGAGGGTTTTCAGGTTGCTTGTCTTTCCGGTGGTAATGGCCAAGGGAAATCCGCCTTATTGGATGCCATTACGTGGGTACTTTGGGGAGAAGGCCGTAAGAGCCAAGGAACCGTTAAGCCAGATGAGCAACTCATGCGCAGCGGGGCGTCCGAAATGAGCGTCACCCTTGTTTTTGATCTGGAAGGCGCACGCTTTAGGGTGAAACGCTATTTCGGAAAGTCAGGATCGCGCAAAACCCAAAAATCCAATCTTGAATTTCAAATTTTTGATGCCGAGAAAGGCGCTTTTGTCACCCAAACCGGCGCAAGGATCAAAGACACCCAATTAGCACTAAACCAACAACTCGGACTTAATTACGAAACGTTTATTAATGCCTCTTTTTTGCTTCAAGGGCGTTCGGATCAGTTTACCAAACAAGCCCCAACCGAGCGAAAGCGGATTCTGGCGGACATTTTAAACCTTCAGCGCTACGACAAACTAAAAGAACGGGCCTCGGAAAAGGCCAAAAACGCCCGAAATGCGTTGGAAGTTGCCGAGATGCGGCTACAACAATTAGAAGCACAAACAAAAGACTTGTCAAGTTGGATAGAAGCGCGAGACCAAGCCATACTTGCCCTAACCGATCAGGAGAAAGTCCTACATTCCCTCAACAAAAAAGAGCAACTTTGTTTAAACCAACTGGGCGAATTAGACCTAAAAGCCCACGAAATCAAGACCGAAGAAAGACTCCTCGTTCAATTAAACCAACAAGCTACCTTGGCCGGGGATCGCAGACAGACGTTGGTACAACTGATAGCCGAAGCCGAAAAGCTGTTGTTGGCAGAACCACACATCCTCTCGGCATACGAAACCTATAAAACGTTGACCAAGGAGCAAGAGGAACTGCAACACAAAAGCGAATTGGCACGCAGTTTAGAAGAGCAGCAAAGGAGTACAGAGAACGAGATTCAAAAATTAAAAACGGATGCCGAACAACAGTTGGCCTATTTCAAGCAAACCTTACACCACATCAATACACAACTTGCAGAAGAAGGCGCACGCATCCTACGTGAGCCAGAAGTACTAAACGCATTTAAAGAGGCGCAGGCCGCCAGTGCGAGATGGGAGGAAATGCGATCAATACGCGACCATGTAAAAGCCCTGACACAAGAACATATACGCATTTCGCAAGAATTGACGCTGAAAGAAAGAAGCCTGACGGCGGATAAAGAGCGCATTGCCCATGAAATTGCAAACCTCACATTACTTGCAGAAAAAACCGCCATTGCGAAGAAGCAACTTGAGGAAGCCCAAACAGCCCATTTATTGCTCCAAAACAAAACAATGGCTTTAAACGAGTTGCGAACACAAGGGCAGGTGCAGAAAGCAGAGATGAACGCCGAGAAGGCCAAATGCCAGACGATAGAGGCCGAAGTCCAGCAAATTCAGCAAAACCGCTTATTGGTGGAGCAATCCCAATCCGAAACGTGCCCCACTTGTGGCACACTACTGACCGAGGCTCACCGGGTGCATATGCTTGCCCTCTACGATGAACAACTTGCGGAAACCACCAAATGGCTTGAAATTCAAGAAACCGTTTATGCTGAAAAGCGGCATAACGTTCATAAAATAGGCCAACAATATAAGGATTTAGAAGCCGAGTGTAGGGAACTTTCCGGCGTACAAGAAAAACTCGACGAAGCGAACACCTTTTTTTTGCGTGCAGAACAAGCCAGCGAACACCTTACATCTCTACGCCATGCCTTTGCGGAACTTGTCCGAGAAATGACGGAACGCACACAACTTATGCCATTAGAGGCTGAAAAGCGTAAACTTGAACAAGCGATAGAAGCATTGGCTTTTGATGAAGCCACCTTTTCCAAGCTTGGGCAAACTGCCGCCAAGAAAGAGTTGTTAGAGCGCGAACTACGTGTTATTGAGGCCGCTCGTGGAAAGATCGAGTCCCTGCAAAACAAATACGCCCATACCGAGCAACAGCTACAAAAAGTGCGGATGGATTTATCATCCCGTAGCATTACAGCCGTTTTGGACGATAAAAAGCGGAGAATCCAACAAAAATTATTGGAGGTTGGTTATAACCGTGCCCAACACCAAGAAGTGCGGCTCGCCTTAAGCAAGATGAAAGACGTACCGCAGCAATATGCCAACCTTACAAATGCAGCCTTGAATGTACGGCATTATGAGGCAGAACTGCTCACCCTAAAAAAACGCGCCTCCGAAGTTGCCGAACAACAACAAGCCGCTACCGAAAAACTTGACCAACTACGGAGCGAAATTGCGATTCGACCCAGCTTAGAAACCGAAAGACTTGGACTAAGGGCGCAACAGACCGAGGCACAAAGGATTTTAGATACCCATAGGGAGCAATTGGGACGTTTGGCCTCAATGATCGAAATGGGTAAAAAAGACCTTGAGGAGATGCAGCGTCTCAAAAATGAAAACAGGGACAAAATCCGTGACCGAGACCTCTATACACATTTGGTAAAAGCCTTTGGCCCCGAAGGTATTCCGGCAATTATTATCGAAGAAACATTACCCGAATTACAAGACCGTGCCAACGACCTTCTTTCGCGCTTATCGGATGGCCGGATGAGCATCCGCCTCGAAACCATCAAGAACATGAAGTCCGGTGGGAGCAAATCCACATTAGACATTATTATCAATGACGAATTGGCACAAGCGCGGCCATATGAGACGTTTTCTGGTGGTGAGGCTTTTCGGATTGATTTTGCGCTACGGATAGCACTTTCACAACTTTTGGCCGATCGTGCTGGTGTCCGCATTAGGACTTTGGTGATTGATGAAGGATTTGGTACACAAGACCAACAAGGGATTCAGCACATGATTTCGGCCATAGAGACTATCCGACATGATTTCGAGAAGATCATTATTATCACACACTTAGACGAATTAAAAAGCGCCTTTCCGGTACGGATTGAGGTTCGTAAAGAACCAGATGGCTCTCGATACGAAGTATATCACGAGGGTTAAGCGCCTAAAAAGATTACCCATGCGTCCAAAATCTGCACCACTCTTTTTTTCCGTCAAACTGCTGCTTCAGTCCATCCGCGCAAAGCATTTCCTCCCTTTTATCGAAAAAATGGCACAACAAGGAGAAGCCATTATTAATGTTGGTGGCGGGCTTTCGCCCGTATATTTGGTGAATCATCCCGATGCCGTTGAACAAATCTTGGTAGTCGAGGCTAAAAAGTTTTATCGCGGCCCCAACATGAACCACCTTCGGACTTTTCTCGGCAATGGTTTACTCACAAGCAATGGACATGTTTGGCGCGAACAACGGCAGTTGCTTCAACCCTTCTTTAGGTCGCAGGCCGTGAGTGTCCTTGCCGCTTCGATGGATGAAAGTATAAGGCACTATTTAGACCACTGGCAAAATACACGCTCCGAACACGGTACTCTGGTCACGAACATGACGGAAGACATGCTCATTCTTACGCAAAACACCATTCTTGCGTCGCTATTCGATCTTCATCAACATCCAGAAGCGCACATGCTGCACCAATCCTTAACTTCCATCCAATATAACATGGCCTATTTCGCAATGTTTGAGGCGGTTGCAATTGGACTCAAGGGAGTCGTTGGTCAAAAATGGGGCAATCTTTTGTACGAACGGATGATTCGCAAACGCAAAAGAGCATTCGAGGAAGCTCAAGAGATTTGGCGCCAATTTGTTCAAAAGATTATTGCAGAACGCAAGTGTTTGCTCATGGAGAAGAAAAACGAGGAAAAAAAAGACTTGTTTTCGATTCTGATTCATGCCCAAAAATCTGGAAACCTGACCGCAGCGCAGTTGGAAGACGAGGTGACGACCTTGTTCTTTGCGGGTTTCGATACCACTGGCCATACGCTTAGCTGGCTCTGGTATCTCTTGGCAAAACATCCAGAAGTGCAAGAAAAAATCCGTAGCGAAATAGATGCACTTCCAACAAATGCGGATGCTACACAACTTGTTCAGGCCACCTTGCCCTACCTCCAAGCCACCACTTATGAAGCCCTCCGCCTTTTTCCTGTAGCTTGGGCATCCTACAGAACCCCATATGAAGACACGAAAATAGCGGGCTACGACATTCCAGCAAAGGCCAGTTTGATTATTTCGCCCTATACCCTGCACCGCCTGCCCGAATACTGGCCTGATCCAGAAAAATTTGATCCAGAACGTTTTCTCAATGCCGAATTGCCAGATGTAAAACGTGCCTATATCCCTTTTAATGCTGGCCCACACACCTGTATAGGTCGGCGTCTGGCTTTGTTAGAAATACAATTGGTGATGATTCGGGTGCTGCAACGTTTCCGAGTTGAGGCGATAAAGCAAAAGCAACCCCAACCAACGGCACTCATTACATTGGCCGCGTACCCAAGCGTGCAAGTCAAGTTAACCGCAAGATAACAGAATAGAAGCAAAGCCTCATTTCGACAACAGGCACAACGTCGGCTATTATTTAAACGTGCATTATGGATTTATCAGTTTAGAAAACGACTCTTTAACGAACGGCAGCGTACTATCGGGCGGCATCTTCATACGATTTTAAAAATAGCATCTTAAAGCCCAAAATATCCCTTAAACCACCCTTTGATGCATCCCTAATTGGGATCATGTCCCTTTTACAAACTCCTCTAAACACCGCCCACTTTCCAATTCATTCCCCAGAGATTCCATAAACTTCGTAAAGTCAATACCATCCATGATTTGATGATTGGCCGAAAAAGCAAGATTTAGCTGCCATCCAACCTCCGATTTATGCAAGACGCCAATTACAATTTGGAGGGTAAAAAGACTTGGCGACTGCCCGTAACCATCGCGTTTACTGACGTGCGTTAAAGAGGTAACACCAATTTTTGTTTGGACTTCCGCGAGATACCTACGGGTGAATGGTCGTAATAATCTATACAAAATCCATCGGATAGCTTGAGGCAAGCTTAGAAACACTTTTGTTCCGTGTGGCATTTTAACAGGTTTCCGGCGTAATTGTTTAGCAGCCCGAATAAGCTCGTCTTCAATTATCCGTGCTTCTTTCTCCTCCATCCGCTCAAACACCCAGTACCAAGGCAACCATGTGTCGTCGGGCATTTTGGACTCCATGACCAAGGCAATGTCCACATTTTTAGGAACAAGCCATTTTCTGCCATATTTCGCCGATAAAAGGTGCTTTTGCTCGTCCAGTACCTTGCCCAGACACCGCATCACATAGGCAACGACACTTGGAGGACGTTGCCGATTGGCCCTTGCGGATTCATAAGCGGCCTGATAAACGTCCATATTGGCCTTTCCCCAAGCATAGATCCGCTCTTTGGGGTTGGTATGCCACAGATAGTCGTCCAACATGCGACGAAAAATAGAAGGCGTCTCGGTTTGGTATTTTGAAGACATTTTTGTTTAGTGTTTTCTCCCCTTTCAAGTACAAAACCAAATGGGTGCATACAAAAAGGGTCAAAAGGGCGTGAAATACCCAATGACATGAAGGACAATATACGGATCCATTGCTATTTTTACATTTTCGTAACGCAGTAGCAAACGTTTATGATTTCGATAACCTATAAAAGCACCCGTACCGACACCCGCGCCTTCCGTTTTTCCGAAGCCCTGCTCCAAGGATTGGCAGAGGATGGTGGCCTATTTATCCCAGAAAGTATCCCAGACCTGCCTCCAAATTGGCGTGAGCAAACCACTTTCGAGGAATTGGGGTATTCGGTGCTAAAAAATTGGTTGGGGGATGAAATTCCAGAGGCAGCGCTTCGCGCATTGGTTCAGGATGCCCTAAACTTCCCCGTCCCTCTCGTTTCTTTGAAGAACTCGGCCTATTTGGGGGAAAATGTTGCCGTTTTAGAACTGACACACGGCCCTACCTTGTCCTTCAAAGACTTTGGCGCACGGACGATGGCCCGCCTCATGTCCTACTTTTTGGCGCAAAAAAAGCAAAACCTCACCATTTTGGTGGCCACGTCAGGGGATACGGGAAGTGCGGTCGCCGACGGATTTTCGGGGCAGGACGGCATTGAGGTGGTCTTGCTTTATCCAAAAGGCCAAGTAAGCCCCGTTCAGGAGATGCAGTTGGTGGTTGCGCGAACGGGAGTTCGGGCATTTGCCGTTGAAGGAACGTTTGATGACTGCCAACGCATGGTGAAGGAGGCGTTCTTAGACCCCAGTTTGGCGCATTTGCCCTTGTCCTCGGCCAATTCCATTAATATCGGGCGATTATTGCCGCAGTCCTTATACTATATCTGGGCATATTTACAAATGAAACAGCCCGTTATCAATTTTTGTGTGCCCAGTGGGAACCTTGGCAACCTAACGGGCGGACTTTTTGCCTGCGAAGGCGGCCTTCCGGTAAACCAGTTTGTGGTTGCGCATAACGCCAACGACTTCTTCCCCGCCTATCTCGGTACACACGCGGAAGACTACAAACCTTCTGTACGAACCTTATCCAATGCTATGGATGTGGGTGTTCCCAGCAATTTTGAACGCTTAAAAGCTTTGTTCACCCCGCAAGGGCTAAACGACCGTCTTTGGGGAACCAGCGTGAGTGATCAGGAAACCCTCGAAACCATGCAGCGGATCTACCAAGAAACGGGTTATACGGCGTGCCCACATACAGCCGTAGGCTTGGAAGCCGTACATCGGTACCGTGCCGAAACAGGCGACCAAACGCCAACGATTGTCCTCTCAACAGCACATCCGGCAAAGTTCCCTGAAGTCGTTGAGCAAGCACTCCAACATGCTCCACCACAGGCAGAGGCACTCGAACTACTCCGAACCAGACCGATGACCCACAACACGCTCGCCCCTACGCTAGAAGCCCTGCGCGATGTTCTCTTGAGCAAATAAGATCAAACATATAAATAAAAGCCGGATCTTTTATCCGGCTTTATTGTGACTCAATTTCCATCGTCTAAAACGTAAATGGCCGCCAAGTTCCGTCCTAACTGCCCATAATCTAAGCCATAACCTAAGACAAACTTATTCTCTATCGCAAAGCCAACCCAGTCCAAGGGCACCTCTTCACGCATTGCTTCTGGCTTATGTAGAAGTGTAACCACTTTAACGGAAGCGGGATTATGGTGGGTCATTTGGTCTAAGATATAGCGCATAGAAAGCCCTGTATCTACAATATCTTCTACAACAACAACGTGTCTTCCGGCGATTTTGGCATCCAAGCCTTTCTTCTCGGTGACTTGTCCACTCGAGATTTTTTCCGCACCATAGGAGGACAATTTAATAAAATCCATTTCGCAATCAATCGTCACATTGCGGATAAGGTCTGCCATAAAAATAAAAGAACCATTTAATAACCCAATAAAAATGGGGTTTTTGTCCTTATACATCTCGTCAATATCTCGCCCAATTTCGGTGATGCGTCTCTGAATTACATCATTTGGGATCATCAGACGGAAACGCTCATTACGGCAATACACGGTCTCTGGTGTTTCGGAAGGGGCAAAGTGCATGGTTAGGATTGGTTTTGTGGTCGGAATGTAAGCAATAAGGTACGCAATACCACCAATCCGAAAAAAGCGAAACACTCTTGAAGTCAAACAACAGGCGGAATACGCTTTTCAAATTAAACGCAAGACATCTTAATCATAGCCAAACCCACATAAAAGAAGTTTAAGATCAAAGCCCCTGTTTAACAAAAAGTGCCTCAATGATTTTGCACGCTGCTACATCAGCCGCCGAGACTTCGTATAGATTCCCATCCAATGTGCCCGAAACGGAAACCTCCAAATGGTCATCAAAAACCCATAGAAAAGCGACTTGCCCATTAAGGGTTACATACCCGGGTTGTTCAAAATTGGGGAAAGCGACAATTTCGCTTTTAAACACCGCAAATTCCTCAAAACGATAGCTTTTACCCTGAACAGGTCTTGGGAATGTTGGTGGGATTTCCTCCAAAACAAGACCCAATTTAGATAGCAGCGCCGTTAATTCCAGTAGCCCCTTAAATGAAAAGCGCGCGATAAAACAATCGCCATCTTGGGCATGTCCCCCAAAACCACGTTTTAGGACAAAGTAGCGCAGGTCTTGCTGAAGGGTGTCCAAATCATTTGACATCAACAATGTGGAGCTTAGTTTTTGGGAGAGAGTGGGTCTTGCCCGATATAGTTGCCGGGCGGGTCATAATTACAAACCACCAACAAGGTATTCCACCCTCCAGTATTGCATGTTGCATAGCCACAGCCTACCCGCACCGAGGTCGCCCACACAATTTGTGTATAATGCCCCACTTGATCGGGATAGGTGCTAAAGTCGCGAAGCGGGCCGGGGGTAAAATACTGTTTTTCATCTGCCCAAGATTGTACGGCTCGCCCAAACTTAAATCCGGCAAGTGTGCCGGTGCTTTGTTGCATAAAGAGATTTTCCCCGAAACGCTGTTTCCACGCCCCTTGCCTCGGACGGTGTTGCATGGAACACCCCTCGGTGGCCAAGTGATTTGCCCACTCCTGTGCAAACGTTGCGACGGTTTCGTCCCAATCCATCGGTTTTACACCTTCGTCTGCACGAACTTGATTATGGGCACGTAGCATGGCATTGGCCTGCTCTTGGGTTAATTTTGATCCGGTTGTACCAGATGGACTGGGCGTCTCTAATACAGGTGGTCTTATCGGTTCGGGCCGAGACTGGCCTAAGGTAAAGGTTTGCGTCTTGCACATGTCTAAACCCGATGCGGAATAAAGCACTTTACGATCTGTCCCGCTCGCTTGGACATCAATCTTACAGCCCTCCCAATCATAAAGCGTGACGGACAACTCGCCATTGACCCGAATACGTTGCGTGGCGGACAAGATGTTTTCTCCCCAATCCGTCTCTCCTGTCAAGCGGATGAACAGGCGTCCGACAGGTTTGCTTGTACCATTAATGAACGTGATCTGCGTTTCGTTCTGTGCTTGTATAGGGTACATCGGTAACAAAAAACAGGACAACAACATCCATTGACATGCCTGATAAAGAGGTGTTTTCATAGGGTTATTGGATTGATGGTACAAAGGTGTCTTGCAAATCGGATATATGCCTAACAATGTCGAGGTGTAGAGCATGTTGATGACTAAAATTGCCCCAAAAAAATTGAAGCAATCGTAAAATACCTATTTGTTAAGACAGTATCAAGACTTATCTTACAAGGGTTGCCAAGCGTTCTGGTGCATTTTTTGCACCCATCTCTATTTTTAGTACAAAGATTAACAAATCATCAAACAATTGCCTTGGTGATCCCTCATGAATCCATGGGAGGCTTGGGTATTAGCTTATAACGTTGGATATCCTGAGTTTGCTTAAAAAGCTACTTGTTTAAACTTCAGAAAAGACTATAAAACATACATTACTGAAACTGCAAACAGATATAGAAAATAAACTTATAATCCTCCATCCTCTCACCCAAATTCAGTTAAGGTATGAAAAGAAAAATAACCCTCACCCTCCTATGTGGTTTCTTGGTTGGAACGACGTTGGCATTTGCCCAGACCCAACTCAAAGGTCTTGTGGTGGATGCAAAAACGAAGACCCCAATGCCGGGCGTAACCATTGTAGTCGTCGGAACAGTCGGTGGTACCATCACCCGTACAGATGGACAGTATTCCATAAACACACGCTTATCACTTCCACTTACTCTACGTGTCAGTTTCATCGGTTACAAAACGCGAGAGGCCATTATCTCGACCTCTTCGCCCGTGACGATTGAATTGGAAGACGGAGATGGTGTCATTACGGATGTTATCGTAACGGGGAACCGTGTTGAGGAGCGAATCACCAAAGCGCCCGTAACCATCGAGCAAGTTAGTGTTACGCAACTCCAACAAACGGCTGCATTCGACTCGTATGGGGTTTTACAGAACGTAAAAGGTGTGGACTTGCTCTCGCAAAGTTTGCTTTTTAAATCTGTTAACCTCCGTGGTTTTGGGGCAAACAACAACAACCGTTTTGTACAATTAACCGATGGCATGGACAACCGGTCTCCGGGATTGGGCTTTGGCTTTGGGAATACAGCGGGCGTTTCAGATTTGGATATTGAAAATATTGAGATTTTGCCCGGTGCTTCTTCGGCGTTGTATGGCCCAGATGCCCTGCAAGGCTTGATGCTGACCAAAACCAAGTCCCCGTTCGAGTTCCAAGGCATCAGCGCTCAAGTAAAAACCGGTATTAACAATGTAGGGAAAGACGACATTTCTGCAAAGCCTTATACCGATTTTGCGCTCCGTTTTGCCAAGCAGTTAAGCAAAGACTTCGCCTTCAAAGCTAACCTTCAACTGATCAATGGTACGGACTTTATAGCAGATGATTATAATGACCGTTCTACCCGTTCGCGCCGGAATTTCTTTCTGGTAGATCAAGCAGGCAAGACTGTCAAGTTCGGATATACACCAAACAATGATCCTTCACAAAACTTCGAATATGACGGCGTTAATATCTATGGGGACGACATTACAAACGGCGGCGCCTTCGACTTTGCCGCAAATCATGCCGTTACCGGGCTTCAAGGAAAGCGCGTAACCCGTACAGGCTATACCGAATTGGAGTTGCTTGGCAACGAAGGTAAGGTCTTTAGCAACCGCGTAAATTTGGCGGCACACTATCGGCTCAATGACAACATCGAGGCCATCGCTTCGTGGAATTATGGAAATGGCAACTTGATTCGGACTGCGGGCTTTAGGGAATATTTTCCGGACTATAAGCGCAATCAGGTTCGTCTTGAGCTACGGAGCAATAGCTTCTTTGTTCGTGCATACAATACCACACAAACTGCCGAAGGCTATAACTTAGGTGTTTTAGCACAACGGATTTTGACCAGCTGGAAATCCACCAATACTTGGGCTGCTAACTTTTCATCCGCTTTTGCTGCAAATGGTGGAAATTTGGCAGCAGCCCGCACCAGTGCAGACGCCGGAAAGCCCCTTGCAGGATCTGCTGATTTTAATAGCATTCGGGACAAGTTGATCAATACCTTGAACAACGCAACGGCGGTAACGCTATCCGATGGAACCAAACTCAATGGGGTGCGCTTATTGGATAATTCCTCGCTTTCGCATGTGGAAGGGAAGTATGACTTCAGAAAATTTTTGCCAAAAAACATAGACTTGATTACTGGAGCCAGTTTCCGTAAGTACGATATGGAGACACAAGGAACGATCTTCCCGCTCACCGTGGACAATAATGAATACACCATCACGGAATACGGATGGTACACACAAGCCTCGGTAAATTTCAACATTACCGATAAGATCAGCTTTAAACCCATCGTTGCCGTTCGCTACGACAAAAACGAGTATTTTGCCGGTGGATTTACCCCTCGCGTCTCGGCGGTTGTTTCGGTAGGCGAACACAACTTCCGCGCTTCTTGGCAGTCTGCATTCCGCAACCCATCCGCCAACCAGCTTTTGGCAGATGGCAAGATCGGGGAGGTAGGTGGCTCACAACGGGCTTTGGAAACCGCAAACTTGTTTGACAATCCCGCTTATACGGAAGCCTCTGTTAAAAACTTCCAGACTTCAGGAAACGTAGCTGATCTGGTAAAATATGAACCGAAGCCCGCAGACTTTACAACCGAGAAAATCAAAACATGGGAAGTTGGTTATAAGTCACTTCTTGCCAACCGGTTGTATGTGGATGCGTTCTTGTATCGGAGTATTTACAACGACTTTATTGCCACGCAGAACTATATACAACCGAATACCACGAATGTTAATGACCTGAAAAGCACCAGTACATACCGCGTATTACAAGTAAATTTCAATAATTTTAATGAGATCTTTGTAAACGGCTGGGGCTTGGGCTTAGAGTATGTTTTACCTAAAGGCACCAGCATATCGGGTAACTATGCCAACCAAGTGGGTCTCATTACCCTGCGCGATAATGCTGGTAATGTTCGTAAGGATGCCTTCGGGGCAGAAATTGTAAAACGTCGGATGAGTGAACCGGAAGTCTCGCAAGTAGGCCGAAACTTCTTCATCTCGCCAGAGAACCGCTACAACATCTCGGTCGGCAATCCAAAAGTCACCAAGAGCCTTGGCTTTAATGTGTCTTGGCGTTGGACAGACGAGATGTGGGTAGAGCAAGGCAATACGCAGGGCGATATTATGTTGCCTTCTTGGAGTTCCTTAGATGCCGCCATTAGTTACCGTATTCCCTCCCTTAGAACTATCGTGAAAGTTGGTGCGAGCAACCTGCTGAATCAGTATTACGCCCAAGGGTATGGATTGGCACAAATTGGTGGTATGTACTATGTCTCGTTAAATTTTGACGAGTTCATAAACCGTTAATTTAGAAAACTTCATAACAAAGGTCGGCAATAGAGACACTATGGCTGGCCTTTGCCATTTTTTACAACAATCCCCTTTTTCAGCAACAATGACACAAATCAGAACAGAAGCGCGTGCCGTAGAAGTGGCTTGGTTTGGCGATCTCTGTGGTGGAGATACGCAGTTTTTGGGCGTCTTGGACAACGAACGTCGGAGCAATTACAAGCACTGCCGGAATATTGTACGCACGGCAGACCAGTTGGGGTACAACAACATCTTATTGCCCACCTCCTATATGGTTGGACAAGAAGTGATTCCATTTGCGGCAGCAATGTCGGGGCAAACGGAACAGATCAACCTTTTGGCCGCACTCCGCATGGGCGAAATCCATCCACCGATGTTGGCGCGGCACATCACTACCTTAGACCATATGTTGGAAGGACGACTGACGGTGAACATCCTTAACTCGGACTTGCCCGGCATGAAGGAAAGCAGTGACTTGCGCTACAAACGCTGTGGCGAGGCCGTAGAGATTCTAAAACAGGCATGGACACAAGACCGCATCCAGTTTGAAGGCGAGTGCTACAAGTTTGATTTACCCGCAGACCCCGTAAAGCCTTATCAACAAAATGGCGGGCCTTTGTTATACTTTGGTGGCATCTCCGATGGTTCCAAAGAGGTGTGTGCCGAGCACTGCGATGTCTTTTTGATGTGGCCAGAGCCTGAGCAAAATATTTCTGAAACCATTGCAGACATGGGCCAGAGGGCAAAAAAATATGGCCGCGAAATTGACTTTGGGTTGCGTATTCATGTGATCGTCCGCGAGACCGAAGACGAGGCACGCGCCTATGCCAAGCACATCATGTCTAAATTTGATGGCAAAAAACTAAACCTAAAATACCGGACGCAAGACTCCGGATCGCTTGGAGTGCGTCGCCAAGATGAAATCCGTGAACAAATGGCCGATGAAGAAGACTTTGTAGAACCCCATCTTTGGACGGGCATCGGGCGTGCGCGTTCCGGTTGTGGTGGCGCTATCGTTGGTAATCCAGATCAAGTGCTGGCCAAAATGGAGCGTTACATGGATATGGGCATCCGTGCCTTCGTGCTTTCGGGCTATCCCCTCATCGAAGAATGTAACTTGTTTGCTCGATATGTTTTGCCGCACCTTCCTACCCAAAAACTCTCTGTGCTTCAAGGCCGGACACCTGCTCGCGAACCAGAAACCCCCTTGACCTATCAGCCGTTGCGATAGCCGCTTCGGAATCCCTTACCCCTTTTTTGATATCTTATGCTACGTAGCTTAGAGACCTTCGATTTTGTTATGCTTTTTGTGCTGCTCCTGCTCATGCCTACGGCAGGACTATGGGTGGCGTTCTTCCGACGAAAAAGTTCCGAGACGTATTTCCTCGCCGGACGTTCGCTAAAATGGTGGGCCGTAGCGGGTTCTATTTTCGGTACAAATATCAACTCCTCGCACCTGATCGGCATGTTGGGCATCGGGTACTCGGTAGGGTTTGCACAGAGCCATTACGAAGTCTTGGCCGTGCCCGCTGTCTTGTTGCTTTGCTATGTTTTTGTTCCCATCTACAGAAAAAGACAGGTTTTCACCCTCTCACAGTATTTAGAACATCGGTACAATGAACATGCACGATTGGTTTATACCATCATCATGATTTTATTGATCTTGGTACAATTAATTGCAGGATTTTACATTGGCGGTCGTACCATCGCCTTGTTGTTCCAAGGGATGGACTTTCAAATTCTATATTGGCAGGGCGTAATGCTCATTGCTTTAGTGGCCTGCAGCTATACCATTTGGGGTGGGATGGAGTCTATCGTTATCACTGACAACATTCAAACAGCGATGATGCTAATTGCTGGTGTTGTTGTGGCCATTTTCACCTTCTCCCAACCCGAAATCGGCGGCTTTTTTGGTTTGATGGCTTTAGACCAGCGTATGCCATTAGAGGCACAGAAAATGCACCTCTATTTGCCCTCAAACCATCCCAACCTGCCATGGACGGGTATTTTTACAGGCTTGGTTGTGGCGCATTCGTTTTATTGGACTACCAACCAATATTTGGTACAAAGAACACTCGCCGCTAATAGCGACTATGAGGCCAAATTAGGCATTATTGCTTCTGGTTTTCTGAAATTAACGGTTCCCTTTTTCTCCATTGCAACTGGTGTTGCAGCGGCCTATGTCTTTAAGTCCCGCTTCGGAGAAGCCTCCATCATGCCTGATGATGCCTTCCTTAAATTGGTAGAAATTGTAATCCCGATGGGTTGGGGGCTAACGGGGATGATCCTTGCAGGGTTAACGGCAGCAACTTTTTCATCGGTAGATTCGATGATGAACTCCGCAACCACGTTACTTTCCTTGGATGTGTATAAAAAGTACATTAAACCCGATGCCGACGATGCACATATGCTCCGGTTTGGCCGGATAGCCATTTTTGTAATGGTGGCCATTGCTGCTTGGCTGGCTTTATGGACGTATAGCCCCAGTTCAAAAGACAACTTTTTCCTGACCCTAACCGCTCGGCAATCGTACCTGACACCGGGCGTGGTTGCCGCCTTCTTTGTCGGAATTTTATGGCGACGCGCACACCCACGTGCAGCCGTTATTACCATGTTTATCGCCCCTTTTTTGGCTTGGGGTATCGAGACAATTTACGCCATGATAGCAACCTCTTCACCCGGCCTTGCAGCCATGTTTGGCGAAAAGCTCAACTTTCTGCACCGTATTTTCCTCACATTGGTATCGTGTGTGAGCCTACATATTGGTCTAAGTTGGTTGTGGCGCCATAAGGTGGAAGAATATCCAGCATTGGACTTGACAATATCGGTGAAGGATGTCGTAAAATGGACGATGTTGTTCTTGGTCTTACAAATTCCACTGATCGCCTTTATTGTTTCCGGCTGGTTCTCTGCACAAACCATTGCTTTTCCGGCAGCCCTCATTCCAATGGCCATATTCTTGTGGAACTTCCGACAAATGCCCCATGACGAAGAAGTACAAGGGAAATTATTGCGTTCAGACTTGTTCTATTCTGGTTTGTTGAGTTCCTGTACCGTATTTATTTTGTATTACTTCGCATAACGGTTATAACTTCAGCGAATAGCGCGGCTACGATTTTCTTTCGTGAGGTACAAGTCTTAATCCTTATTGGGGAAACAGACGTGTACCTCGCTTTTTTTTGCGCCGATCACCCGCTTGGAGGCTCCTTAATCCTTACAAAAGTAATTGGCTTTAACTTATTGTAATTAAACGAATTAACCTATCCAAGTTAACCTGATTTATACCCTGAAACACTTCAAGGAATTGGCTAACGATAAGCTTAAGAGCCATATTGCTGATAAGAAAATGCTGCCACAATGGTGCTAAGGAGTTAGCTCCTTGACGAGGGTCGGACTTGTAGGGAATCATGACAATCGTTC
Organism: Rhodothermia bacterium; assembly: GCA_017303715.1. GTDB lineage: Bacteria > Bacteroidota > Rhodothermia > Rhodothermales > UBA2364 > UBA2364. The sequence continues at coordinate 81,541 of JAFLBZ010000016.1, forward strand.
AATCTGCTCGATAACGGATACTAAACCCATTTGGAAGCAAGGCTGTGGTTGAACACATGTTCACCGAAAAACATGGAAACCCGTTGGATGGTTGTAAGGGGATTTTGACCTGAAATTGAAGGTGGCTTTGGCTATTCAAAAAGGATACGTTACCCTACTTTGCTATTTCGAATGGATATTAGGACAGTTTCTAATGGGTATTCTGCGGAAAAACTTTGCGGATATTCAACAAACATTGCCCTTCCTTTTCTTATGAACTATGAATGGCTTTATATTTATTTGTAAATTGCAAATTTGCACCGACATTCCTTATCCGATCAACCGAACGTATGTTCATTTTTATTCAAAACACAGTCCAAAATGCCATTATTGAAATTGGTCGGTACTGTTTATTGATGTGGCAAGCCTTTAAAGCAGCAACAGAATTCCGAACCTATTACCAAAATTTGCTCACACAAATGGTCAAGATTGGAATAGATTCCTTACCTATCGTTTTATTAACCGCTGTTTTTACAGGCGCTGTAACAACCGTTCAATCTGCTTATCAACTTGTTTCCCCCTTCATCCCGCGCAGTGTCATCGGTGGGGTGGTCTCCCCCTCCATCATCTTAGAACTTGGTGCTGTTTTGCCCGCTTTGGTTTTGGCAGGACGGATTGGGGCGCGGATCGCTGCCGAGCTTGGAACCATGCGTGTGACTGAACAAGTAGATGCTTTAGAAGCGATGGGCTTAAATTCCATCGGTTTCTTGGTCGTTCCAAGGGTTCTGGCCGGAATTTCGATGTTCCCCTTGCTGTATATCGCCGCCACGATCGTGGGGATTGGTGGTGCGATGATCGCTGGTGAGGTATCAGCCGATTTGCCAGCACAAGAGTTTTTAAAAGGTGCAAGACAGTTCTTCAATGCTTTTGATCCGGTTTTTGGCCTGATCAAAGCATGTGTATTTGGGTTTCTGATAACATCCATCTCTTGTTCAAAGGGTTATTACACCTCTGGCGGTGCAGAGGGCGTTGGCAATAGCACCACACAAGCAGCCGTTACAAGTTGTATTTTTGTGTTGTTATCGGACTATCTCCTTGCCGAATTATTGCTCTAAACCTCGGTTTTATGATTGTTGTAGAAAACCTTACCAAGCGCTTCGACGGTAAAATCGTCCTAAACAATGTATCATTGGAAATCCACGAGGGTGAAACATTCGCCATAATCGGGCGCTCGGGATCGGGCAAAAGCGTTTTGATGAAGCACGTCATTGGCCTGATGAAACCGGACGAAGGCCGTGTATGGATTGACGATGTGGACATCAACAAGGTGTCTTACAAAGAATTACGTAATGTACGCCAAAAATTTGGTGTATTGTTCCAAGGTGGTGCTTTGTTCGACTCCATGAATGCATTCGATAATGTGGCGTTCCCGTTGCGCATGTTTACCCGAATGAGAGAAGCCGAGATAGAAGACCGCGTCAACGAGTGCCTCTCGGTGGTTTCACTGCCAGATGCTGGTAAAAAGCGCATTTCCGAGCTTTCCGGCGGGATGCAGAAGCGCGTTGCTTGCGCAAGAGCCATCGCCCTAAAACCAAAATATGTCTTCTATGACGAACCCAACTCCGGTTTAGACCCTTTAACCTCTGGCACCATCAACGATTTGATTGCCACTTTATCTAAAAAGGAACGTGTGACTGGAATTGTTGTAACACATGATATGCACTCCGTCCTCAAAATTGCAGACCGCGCAGCCTTTATTCACCAAGGAAACCTGCATTGGCTCGGAACAGTAGAAGACCTGCACCGGAGTACGGATGCAACCTTGTTGGCGTTTGTGAAAGCGAGTGAATACAAAATCGGACACTAAAATTAAATCTCTAAATCCTTATCTTTAAAAAGATTAGGGGCTTTAAACAAAAAACATCTTTTATGAAACACGCCAACGAACTAAAAGTGGGCTTAATGGTCATCATCTTCTCGGTATTGGGCTTCATTGGCTTCAGGTTCATGCAAAACCTTCCGGCGGTTGGGGGCACTTACGAATTGGTCACGTCTTTTAAAGCTGCTGATGGGATTATTGTCTCCACACCCGTGAAAATTCGTGGATTGGTGATTGGGAAAGTCTCCGCATTGGAGTTTAATAACGACAAAAGCGAAGTGGTGGTTCGTATGCAAATAGACAAAGAAGTCAGTATTCCCAAAGACTCGCAAGTGGTGCTGGAAGGGGTAGATGGGGTTGGCGGAATCCGGATGGAGGTCTGGCCCGGTAGTCCACAAGCCGAAGTCCTCAAAGACGGTGGATACATAAAACCCATTCAAAAACCGGAAATGATTGCAAACCTCGCCGGAAAAGCAAATAGTATTGTAAGTAAATTGGATAGCGTCATGTTGGCTGCCAATTTCAGAATGGATGATGTTGGGCGGATGATCAACGACCCAAATGGCGCTGTAAATACGACCGTAGGAAATGCCAATGATATGATCCTAACCCTCACAAGCACTATACAATCCTTAAAAGGCATCGTTACAGCACAACAAGTTGCCATAGAGAACATTATGCGCAACGCCGAAGTGGCAACACGTAGCGCAAATTCTGCGGTGAATAATGTGAATAATCTAACTTCAGATGCTCGCCGCTTTACCAGTACCCAAACCGATTCTGTGGCGCGTGCCCTGCAAAACATGAACCGTTTGCTCGAAACAACCAAACAAACCGTTGCCGGACTACAGGTTACCACACAGCACCTCAACACCATAACCGGCCAAATTGCCAACGGAAATGGCTCTGTGGGTCGCTTGTTGAACGACCAATCGCAACTGTACAACCGTATAGACTCCCTCACCGTGAAGCTCAATGGCGTGATGCAAGACTTGAAGGCAAATCCTCGTAAGTACCTTCGCGGTGTCGTTCGGGTCTTCTGACCTTGTATTCCGATCCTCCTTTTTGTATTATATCTGGGTTAAGGGTTGGGGTGTTGGATTGGTAACGTCGAACCGTCCAGCGCTCCAGCCTTTTCCTTTTTATTTCTGGCGCTTCGACATATCCCGCTCTACACCATTCCTTAAACTAAACAGTGTTAAGTTTTCGCTTGCAAGCGCTTTTTTAGCGCGGTATCTTGGTACGTAACGAATCTTAACCCGAGCCCCCTTTCCCGTTAAATCTTGGACTTATATGGAACTTGCCTTAAAACCCGAAACAAAAGTAGTAGCCCCGACAGAATCGCTCTGGACAGACCGCGTCTCGGCACAAACCTTTTTAAATTTATCTCATCGGGTTGTGAGACGCGGAAGAAATCACAAAACCTTCACCGTCTCTTCTCCCATCAACCGGCAAGTTTTAGGGGAATTGCCGCTGTGTGGTGAAAATGATGTGGAAGAAGCCCTACACCGCGCCAAAGCAGCCCAACACTTATGGGAGGCCGTGCCTATAAAAGAGCGTGTCGCCATCCTACAGCGCTATCACGATTTGGTCTTGGAACGCAAAGAAATGTTGTTGGACGTCATGCAAATGGAAACTGGGAAAGCCCGCATTCACGCCTTTGAAGAGATTTTTGATGTCGCCCTTAATGCCCGATATTATTCTAATGTAGCGCCGGACTTGCTCGCACCCACTTCCAGAAATGGCGCTATTCCCCTCCTGACCGATACCACCGAATACCATCACCCCGTTGGCATTGTTGGTATCATCGCCCCTTGGAATTACCCCTTGACCTTGGCCATCTCGGACGCCATTCCCGCTTTGTTGGCGGGGAATGCGGTTGTCCTTAAACCGGCTGAACAAACCTCTTACACTGCATTATTGGGCTTAGAATTGCTGATTGAAGCGGGTTTGCCTACTGATATTTTCCAAATCGTTACGGGAATTGGTTCCGACATCGGGCCAGCCCTCATTGCCGGATCGGACTTTTTGATGTTTACTGGAAGTACCGCAACAGGACGCAAAGTGGCCACACAAGCCGGAGAGCACCTGATCAAATGTTCGATGGAGTTAGGTGGAAAAAACCCAATGGTTGTTTTAGAGGACGCGGATGTTGCCGCCGCTGCCGCTGGGGCCGTTCGCGGAAGTTTTGGGAATGCAGGACAGTTGTGTATCTCCTTCGAGCGCATCTATGTTGCAGCAAACATTTATGAAGCCTTCAAAAAAGCCTTTATCCAAAAAACCGAGGCCATGCGCTTAGGAACGGCTTTTAATCACGAAGTGGAAATGGGGTCACTATCTTCGAAAATGCAATTGGATAAGGTACAAGCCCATGTTGAGGATGCCCTTCAAAAAGGGGCTACCGTGCTGAGTGGTGGTACTGCACGGCCAGACCTTGGGCCGTATTTCTTTTCGCCAACCATTTTAGAAAACGTTACACCGGAAATGGCACTATTCCGAGAAGAAACCTTTGGACCAGTGGTTGCCTTGTACCCATTTAACAGCGACGATGAAGCCATCCGAATGGCGAACGACACCATCTATGGGCTTAATGCCGCCGTCTGGTCGAAAAATACCAATCGGGCACTTGCTGTTGCACGCAAAATAAAAGCGGGAACCGTAAACATTAACGAAACCTATGGTGCAACTTGGGCTTCATTAGATGCCCCTATGGGCGGCATGAAAGCATCTGGTATTGGCAGGCGGCACGGAGCAGAAGGCATTCTGAAATATACCGAAAGCCAGACCATTTCCATCCAGCGGATTGCGCCTATTGCAAAACCCGATTTCCTGACCGGAAGCCAGTTTGCGGATGTGATGACCATTGCCGCTAAAGTCTTCAAATGGCTGCCCGGCATTAAATAATCTATACTTTTTGCTCATTTAAACCCAGAATAGCCATGCCTACCATCTTTTTAACGGGTTTCCCGGGCTTTCTCGGCTCGGCGTTGGTAGAACGTTTGTTAGACCGGACACCACAAGAAACGACCATCTCTTGCCTCATACAACCACGTTGGCGAGGTCTGGCGGAACAAAAAGCCTTTTCTTTGGAACGCCAAAAAACAATGAGAATCGGGCGTATTCGCTTGGTTGAAGGCGATATCACCCACCCCGGTCTTGGCTTGGGTGAGGCTTATACGTCGCTTCAGGAAGAAACAGTAGAGATCTACCATTTAGCAGCAGTCTATGACTTGAGCGTAAAACGCGAGTTTGCCTTTCGGGTCAATGTGGAAGGGACACGGAACGTGTTGGACTTTGCCGAGGGCTGTAAAAACCTGTCGCGGTTCCAATATGTTAGTACGTGCTACGTGAGTGGCCGATACGAAGGCGTATTTACCGAACAAGACCTCGAAAAAGGGCAGCGATTTAATAATTTTTACGAAGAAACAAAATACCTTGCTGAAGTGGAAGTGCAACGCAGGATGAAGGCTGGGCTTCCTGTAACCATTTATCGCCCTGGAATCGTGGTAGGGGATTCAAAAACCGGACAAACACAGAAATACGATGGGCCATATGCCATCCTGCGCTTTTTAATGAACCAACTTTCTTTAGCGGTTATGCCTGTTATTGGCGATACCAAAAGTTTTACCGTCAACATCGTCCCGCAAGACTTTGTGATCGAGTCCATTGCTTACCTAAGTGCGCAAACCACTTCAGTAAATAAAGTTTATCAATTGGCGAATCCTTCACCGCCTACGGTGAGCGAACTCATAGACCTTTTTGCGGGTGCTGTGCACCGCTTGGTGGTTCCCGTTCCTTTGCCGAAGATGCTCGTCAAGACCGCATTGGAATATCTGCCCTATGCCCAAGACCTGACAGGGATCACCACCGATGCCGTGGAGTACTTTACACATCCTACAACCTATACCAGCGAAAACACCATAAACGACCTTAAAGACACCAATATTTCCTGCCCGCCCCTCGAAGCATATGTGGGAACAATGGTTCAGTACGTCCAGAACCATCCAGATATTTCTCCAAAGGCTATGGTTTAGGACTTCAAATTCGAGGTTTAGGAGGAGCTTTTGTTACTTCTCATACCACCATTGGCAAGTATGAACGTGATGAGATGACACCAAGCATTGATGCCGCAAAAAACTGGCAAAGATTTTAGATACTACGGTAGGTTATCTTTTGGGAGAGAATGACGAAGCCAATTTGTTTAAAGACCCTAAAATGTTGCAACGCTTTCAAGACATTTCGGTACCACCCGAAAAAGAAAAAGAATGTTTACTTACTACCGTTGACCACTTTGATTAAGTCCGCTAAAATTAATGCAATGTAAAAAGCCCCTATTCGGGGCTTTTTATTTCAATCAGTTTTATGATTTTTTCTAAAGAGTTAAGATAATCTTCACATTCTTGATAAACTTCCTTATCATCTTCTAAATTTCTAAACTCATATAGCCTTTGCCTCATTTCTTGAAATAGGTTAACACTATATGTTTTCTTTTCTCCTGCTAAAAGAGAGGTTGTCAAACCATAATAGTATCCATCCAAATCTGTAAGTTCTTCAACCCATTCAGCAAAATCATCATTATCTGGAAATGATGGGAATTTTACTCCCCTATGCTTTTCTAAAATTTCCTTTGCGTTCATATCTAATCCCAAAAAGTTACAAGTTTCCCATCGCTTGTCCAATACCCTCCAACACGCTGAGTCTTACCATTAATAATTTGTTTAGTTTGAATTTTTATTCCCTGAGTACCATCTTTTAAAATCACATTTTGACCAAGCCCTTTGTTCTTATTAAAAAAGCTCATTGCATCTTGAGTGTACTGTACAGCAGTTCTTCCATTGCCGTGTTTTCCAACGTGGTACATTACAGATTGAGTTCTATTAGCGAAGGTTCCTTTATGCCAAGTGTTAAATAAAAATTCTCCACCATTCGTTACCCCCTTAGCGGCCACCACCGCCACCTCCGCCGCTTCTTTAGCCACTTGTTTTGCGCCCACAGCTGCTGCCCCTCCTACACCCACCAACCCCGCTTCGGTCTGCAAAATCTCCGTGGCGATTTGGCTACCTTGGATAACCGTCTTATGGGTTAGAAGAGACGTTGCCGCCGTTTCAATTCCCGCTCCCGCAAGATAAGCCCCACCAGCATAAATACCAGCACCGCCAGCGACCATATACAAGAAGCCTTTGCCCAAGCCTTCAAGCATATAATCCCCTCCTGCCAAGTATTCGCGCCGTTCTCTATACGTTTTGTCACTAATTGCATTTATTTCGCCCCCATCTAAGGTCAAGGGGCACACATACGTGTCGCCTTCTTTTTTCAATGA